>JALRBB010000355.1 GCA_023257915.1 Quisquiliibacterium sp.
ACAAGCGTCTGGCCGGCGGCGCGCGCTCCGCGAAAAGATCCCGAAATCGGGACATGATCCGACGCGGTATGCAGCACAGCGTTCATGGCCTGCTCTGGGGCCTTGCTTCGCCGGACAGTCGCGAGCCGATTGGCGCGGCTCGCTGCAGACGCGGCAACAGCTCCGACACGCTTGCGTCAGGCCGGCTCATCGGCAAAGGCGTCGACGCGGCAGGCAGCTTCGGGGATTCCCGCATGACGCCAACGAAACCACCCAGCCTTGCCGCCTGCTCGTTTGCGGCACGCCAGCTGATGGCCGGATTCGGGGAGCGAAACGACTGGTATGACTCCAGCGGCATCGGCTGGGACTGCACATGCGGGGCCGCAGCCGGGCCGGCGAGCACTGCTCCTGTGGAAAACGTCGCCACAAAGGCGATTACAAGGACAGGGATGAGATGAAAATTCATGGGCATCCTGGCGTGGTTGCACGTGAACGCTTTCGCCGCTGTCGACAGACAGCGCACAAGCGGAACTATAAATTAAAGGGTCTATTCGCTGGCATCAATCCTTACAGCCCGGCCTTCAACCGCGTCGCAGCGCCGCCCAGTCCTCCTCAGTCCAGGCTAGCAGATCCTCAGCACCGGAGGTCCGCAGATGCGTGCCGCCATCGATCGTCACCATCTCGCCGTTGATATAGGCGGCACCGTCCGAAACCAGGTACGAGGCTAGGTTCGCGAGCTCGTCATGTTCGCCGACCCGCCCGAGCGGCACGCGTGCCTGCGGCGGCGCCTGCCGCGCGCGGGTACTCGCTGCCAGTTGCCCGCTGGCACCCGGCGTCGGAAAAAATCCGGGTGCGATCGCGACCAGCCGCACGCCGTGCGGCCCCCACTCGACGGCAAGGCTGCGAGTCATCGCCAGCACGCCGGACTTGGCGATTGCGGACGGAACCGTGAACGCGCGGCCGGTAATCGTCGATGTGGACAGGATGCTGAGTACAACTCCCTTGCGTCCGGCTTCGATCCAGCGACGTCCAGCGGCCATCGTGCAATACATCGCGCCGTGCAGCGTCGGCGCGAGGATTGCATCAGCAGCGCGAAACGACAGCTTGTCGGTGCGCGCAACGAAGGTCGCGGCCGCGTTGTTGACCAGCACATCGATGCCAGCGTCGTCAAACAGCGCCTGCATCATCGCCTCGACCTGCTCGCCACTGCGCAGGGCGCCCGCGTGGGTCTCGACCCGCGCGCCACCCTGTTCGCGCCACAGCACCGCGCGCGCCTCCAGCACCTCGGCGCGACGACCGCAGATCACGAGGCTGGCGCCAAGCTGCGCGAAGCGTGCGCCCATCGCAGCCCCAAGCCCGGTGCCACCGCCGGTGATCAGAATGCGTTTGCCGGCGAGCAGATCGGGCATGAACATCGAGAGGCTCCTTGAGATGGAATCGGTGTCGGACTGGATGCAGGTCCATTTTGCTTGAAATTGTCCGCAACGCCAGGCAGCTTGCCAGCATCAAGGTGCAAGGTTTCGCACAATGATCCCCGATCGCTGGAATCCGCACCGAGGTGGTGCAAGCGCGGTTTACAGGTCCAAAGTGTTCCGGCGACACTGCGGGTCTTTGCGAATCAACCTGGACCGTTCATGCACGAATTCCGATTCGATCCGGTGCGTCTGCCCGCCTCCGCGCAAGCCCTGCGCGGCGAGGTGCGCGCCTTCATTGCCGAGCAACTCGCGCAAGGGCGCTTTGATCCACGCGTCAACTCCTGGGGCTCACGCGACCCGGCGTTTTCCAAGGCCTGCGGCGAGCGCGGCTATATCGGCATGTGCTGGCCGAAAGAATATGGCGGCCATGAACGCTCGGCGTTGGAACGCTATGTGGTCGTCGAGGAAATGCTTGCACTTGGCGCCCCAGTCGGAGCGCATTGGGTAGCCGACCGGCAAAGCGGCAACCAGATTCTGAAACACGGCAGCGAGCGTGCCCGTCGGCAGATCCTGCCCCAGATCTGCGCCGGCGAATGCTTCTTTAGCATTGGCATGAGTGAGCCGGATTCTGGCTCTGACCTGGCCGCGGTGCGCACAAAGGCGGTCAAGGTTGAGGGTGGCTGGAAAATTTCCGGCTCCAAGGTCTGGACCAGTGGTGCACACGAAGCGCATTACCTGATCGCACTGGTGCGCACCGCGCCGCTTGAAGATGACCGTCATGCCGGCATGACGCAGTTCATTATCGACACTGCCAAGCCCGGCTTCAGCACCCGGCCGATCTACAACCTGTACGGCGGACATGACTTCAACGAATGCATCTTCGATGACTACTTCGTCGAAGATGACATGGTGCTGGGCGGAGTCGGTTCAGGCTGGCGCATGGTCACCGGCGAGCTTGCGTTCGAGCGCTCAGGCCCGGACCGCTTCATGAGCACCTTTCAGCTGCTGCTCGAGTCGATGCGCCAGATCGGCACGCAACCCAACGAGCAGGAAGCGGCTGAGCTCGGTCGGCTGATCGCGCACCTGGCCACACTGCGACGCATGTCGACCTCGATCGCCGGCCAGCTTGAGCTAGGCGCCAACCCGGCGATCGAAGCCGCACTGGTCAAAGACATCGGCACCACGTTCGAGCGGGAGGTGCCTGAGGTGTTCCGCAAGCTGCTCGGAGTCGAACCCTCGCTGGGCCACAGTGCCGACTACGCCGAAAACCTCGGCCTGACCACGCTGCGCGCGCCGTCGTACACGCTGCGCGGCGGCACCCGGGAAATTCTGCGCGGCATGATCGCGCGCGGCCTTGGGCTGCGCTGAGCGCGCCCGCATGCAACGATGACTGACACCATGACTATCGCAAGTACCGAATCCGACGTAATAACAGCCGACCAGGCCGGCGAAATCGAAGCGCTGCTGCTCGAAACCATCGACCGGCTCAGCGAGGATCAGGCGAGCCGCGACGTACGCGAAGCCGCCGACCAGGGCGTGTTCCCGACCGCCCTGTGGGACGCCGTGGATGACGTCGGTCTGACCCGATGCCTCGTCCCCGAACAAGACGGCGGTTCCGGATTTCCGTTGGCCAGCGCGATGCGGGCGCTCAAGCGCACTGCACATCATGCACTGCCGCTGCCGATCGCCGAATCCATGATCGCGTCGCGAATGCTTCTCGCCGCAGGTTTACCGGTGCCGCCGGGCATCATCAGTGTCGCGCAACGCGGCAGCGATGGACTGCTCGCCAGAGTTGCCTGGGGGGAGCAGGCTACGCAACTGGTGGTCGTCGAGGCGCATCAGGGCGCCTCTTGCGTCTCGCTGTACGCTGGTAAGGCACGCATCGAACACAAAGCCCGCAATCTTGCCGGCGAGCCGCGCATCACGCTCGCCACCGACGAGATGGAACGCGTGGCAAGCGCCGAGTTGCCGCAGGCCACCGAGCTGCTGCAGCGCTATGGCGCGCTCGCGCGCAGCGCCCAGATGAGCGGTGCGCTTGAGCGTGCCTTGCATCTCGCGTTGCAATATGCGAACGAGCGCGTGCAGTTTGGCCGACCGATTGGCAAGTTCCAGGCGGTGCAGCACATGCTAGCCGTGCAGGCCTCGCATGCGGCAGCGGCCAGCGCAGCCTTCGAGGGGGCTCTCGATGGCGGCGATGCGCATCCGGCCGAGCTGCCAGTTGCGATCGCGAAGGCCCGTATCAGCGAGGCAGCAGGACAGGGAGCCGACATCGCGCATCAGGTGCATGGCGCGATGGGATTCACGCGCGAACACCAACTGCACCATGTGACGCGCCGGCTCTACGCCTGGCGCGATGAATACGGCAACGAGGTGTTCTGGCAGCGTCGGGTAGGACAGATCATCGCCTCGGCCGGTGCCGACGCGCTTTGGCCGACGCTCGCCTCGCTCTGACCGGGCCGGCCTGATCGCGCCGGTCCTCAGGCGCGTCAGGCCGCCAGCTTCAGAATTTCGAGCACCGCGGCAGCATCCGGAAGCGGACGCGGATTGGTCGGAATCCAGCGATCATGCATGCAAAGCGCCGCGAGCTCTTCGAGCTTGTCGGCGCTGATGCCCACTTGCGAGAGCCGCGTCGGCAGACCGAGCCCAGCGATCAGGTTCTCGATGAAACCGGCTGCATCCTCATCGGGCGCCCCCAGCGCGCGCGCGACCTGCGCCTGCTCGTCACGATTGACGAGCAAGTTGTAGCGCAGCACCGAGGGCAGTGTCACGCAGGACGTAATGCCATGCGGCACACCGCCCCAGCTACCCAGAATATGACCAATCGCATGACTGGCACCCTTGTTGACGCCCGATTGAGAGCCGACAGTCGACAGCCACATCGCCATCTGACAATCGAACCGAGCCTGCAGATCCGACGCATCCGCCTTGCATCGTGACAAGGCCGTTGGCAGCAGCCGCAGCACCTGCAGGTCGGCAGCCTGCGAATACGGATTTGCGTCGATCGACAGATAACCCTCGACCGCATGGTCCAGCGCCCGGATGCCGGTGGACAGCCAAAGCTCATCCGGTGTGGCCAAGGTCACGGCAGGATCGAGCACCACATAGGCCGGTACGGCGAAGCGATGATGAAACGACTCCTTGACGCCGGTTGCGCGATTGCTCACTCCCGCATACGCGTTGAATTCGCCGGCAGACAGCGTGGTCGGGATTGCGAGCATGCGCACCGTCGGCGCCTTGACCGGCGGGTAGCCAAGCGACGCCGACCCGGCCCGCATCGCATCGAGCTGCTCGGCACGCGTCACGTCGTTGGACAGACACAGCTGCACCACCTTGGCCGCATCGGTCTGCGAGCCGCCACCGAGCGAGACGATCAGGTCTGCGCCGAGTTCACGCGCGCGATTGGCGGCCGCAATGACCGCCTCGCGCGGCGTGTGCGCCGGTACTTCGTCGAAGCTGCCGCAAAACCGCTCGCCCAGCGCGTCGCACAGCTGCGCGACAAGATTGGTCGTCCGGTTCAGCGTGCGGCTGGCGAGCACGAACACGCGTCGGGCATCGAGCTCCTGGACGATCGCGCAACTCGCCTCGACGTAGGGTGAGCCGAACACGACCCGTTCGATCTTCGGTGGGCGATAGCTTCCGCTCTTCATCGTCATCTCCTCGCGCAAGGACTTCAATGGGCAGCGACACCGCGCATGGTTCAGGGGCGGCGACACGCCACAGTCGTCAACGACCCTGAAAGCGCGGCGCCCGACGCTCGGCCATCGCCGCCACGCCTTCCTTGAAGTCCTCGGTGCGGAACTGCTTGACCTGCTCGGCCCCCTCGCGCACCGTGATCTCACGAACCGCCTCGGCAAGTCCGGCACGCAGCGTCGCGCGCGTCGACACCACCGCAATCGGCGCTGACAGTGCGATCTCCTGCGCCAGTTGCAGGGCCTCGGCACGTAACCGATCCTGCGGCACCAGCACATCGACCAGACCGATCTGATGCGCCTCCTCGCCGCCGATCCGCTTGCCGGTATAGAACAGCATCGACGCCTTCTGGATACCGATCACGCGCGGCAGTGTCACCGACAGCCCGAAGCCCGGATGAAAGCCAAGGCGATTGAAGTTTGCGGTGAAGCGCGCCTCAGGACTGGCAACCCGGAAATCCGCCACCATGGCCAGCCCCAGCCCGCCGCCCACCGCAGGGCCCTGCACCGCTGCGACCACCGGCTTGGTGCACGAAAACAGCCGCACCGCCTCGTCGTACAAGGGGTTGCTGGTTTGCTCTTCGCGCGGCACCACCGAGCGGTCTCGACTGGCAAAGTCCGCGCCGGCACAAAAGGCCTTGCCTTGGGCGCACAGCAAAATGCTCCGGCAACTATCGTCCTTGTCGAGCGCATCGAACAGATCGGCAAGATTGCGGATCAGCTCAATATCAAAAAAGTTATGTGGCGGACGACAGATCTCGACGATCGCCACATGGCCCTCTCGCGACAGTCCGATATCGGGTGGTGGTTTGATGCTCATCGGTGTTCGCTCCCTGAAGTTCGTGGGTATAGTCTCGAGCGGCCAATATAGCAGCGACATGCGCGTCGAATCGGCGCGCCTGGAAAGGAGACGCAAATGAGTTCCGGCCCTCTCGCAGGCATTCGGGTCCTCGACCTGACTTCGGTGGTGCTTGGCCCAGTGGCCACCCACATCCTCGGAGACTACGGTGCCGAGGTGATCAAGGTCGAGCCTCCGGCGGGCGACCTGATGCGCGCCAATGGCGTTTCGCTGAACAAGGGCATGAGCTCGATCTTTCTGGCCATCAATCGCAACAAGCGCTCGCTGGCGATCGATATGAAGTCAGAGTCCGGACGCGACGTGCTGGCACGACTGGTGGGTGAGGTCGATGTGCTGGTGCACAACATGCGCGTCAAGGCGATCGAGCGACTCGGCTTCGGCTACGACGCGGTGAAGGCAATCAACCCGAAGATCGTCTACTGCGTGGCCACCGGCTTCGGCCAGGACGGCCCCTACCGCGACAAGCCAGCCTTCGACGACATCATCCAGTCGGCCTGCGGCCTGGTCGCGCTCAACCACGAGAATCTCGGGTCGGCCAACTATGTACCCTCGCTAATGGCCGACAAAACGATTGGTGTCTACTTGGCCAATGCCGTGATGGCTGGTCTGGTGCATCGGCTACGCACCGGCGAAGGCCAAAGCATCGAGGTACCGATGTACGAGACGATGACTGCCTTCATGCTTGCCGAACATCTGGGTGGGCTGAGTTTCGACCCCGCACCCGCGCCGGCCGGTTACGCCCGCGTGTTGGCGGGCGGACGCAAGCCGATTCCGACGCGCGACGGCCACGTCAGCATGCTGCCGTATACCGAACATCACTGGGTGTCCTTCCTTCGCGACGCGGGTCATGAAGAGGCGATCGAGCGGCTACAGGTACGCGACCGGCATTCGCGCAACCGCAACATTCAGGAGTTGTACGCCCTCTTATCGCAGATCGTCGGCGCCCAAAGCACCGAGCACTGGATGCAGGTCTGCGAGCGGCTCGACATCCCGGCAACGCCGATCTACGACTTTGAAGCCCTGCCCGAGCATCCGCACCTGAAGGCGGTCGGGTTGTTCGAGCGTGGTGAACATCCCACCCAAGGCGCGATCCGCTATGTGCGCCCGACCGTGAAGTTCTCGGCCAGTCCGGCAATGGTACGCAACCAGGCGCCAGAACTCGGTCAGGATTCGGCGGCAATCCTGTCCGAGCTCGGTTACGCGGCGCAGGACATCGCGCGGATGTTTGCTGACGGCGTGGTCCTGGGCGCACGCAGCGACACAGCGTCGGACGACTGAGCCCGCGGGGATGACACCCGCGGGGCGACGTCCGCGGGGATCAAGCGCAGTGCACGCGGGTCCGCGCCCTCAACCCGGATCAGCTCAGCGCGACCTCGAAGCCACGCTTGACCGCGGGCCTGCCCATCATCGCCTCGTACCAGCGCTTGACGTTCGGAAACTCGGCCAGATCCACCTTGTGCCGCTCATGGCGCCAGGCCCAGCCGACGATCGCAAAGTCTGCGATCGACAACTCGCCGGCAAAAAATTCCTGCGCGGCCAGCCGGCGATCCATCACACCGTACAGCCTGCGGGTCTCTTTCGAGTAGCGCTCCAGCCCGTAGCGCTGGTCAGCCTCATTTTGCAGACCGATGAAGTGATGCACCTGCCCGGGCATTGGCCCGAAGCCACCCATCTGAAACATCAGCCACTCATAGACCGGCACCCGGGCACGCAGATCGGCGGGCAGAAACTTCCCGGTCTTTTCGGCCAGGTAAAGCAAGATTGCGCCGGACTCGAACACGCTGATCGGCGTGCCGCCCGGGCCACCATGGTCCACGATCGCCGGAATCTTGTTGTTCGGGCTGATCTCCAGAAAGGAAGGTGCGAACTGCTCGTCTTTCGTGATGTTGACCGGCTTGACCGTGTAGGCCAGTCCCATCTCCTCGAGCGCGACGCTGATCTTGCGTCCGTTCGGCGTGTTCCAGGTGTAAAGCTCGATCGTCATTGTTTCTCCAGGTTGCTAGGCCGCGACATCTGCAGCCGTCATTGTGCGCGCGCCGCGCGAGCCCTGCTTGCCGGCCTTCAAAGCAAACGGGCCCGCAGAGCGGGCCCGTCCGGTCAGGCCTGCAGAACAGGCCCTGACCCATCAAAGCGAATCAACGGCCGTAGACTTTGCCGAAACGCTCGTAGGATTTTCCGTTGAAGCGGATCATCTGCTCGCGCTCGACCGGAGAAAAGTCATCCGCAGCGGTCTTGACCCCAACGCCAGGCAGCGCCATCGGCACTTCCTTGATGTCGAGACTGGCAGCCTGCTTCATGATGTTGGCACGAGTCAGGTTGTCACCGGCCTGTTTGAGGACCTGGACCAGGGAATGGACGGTAGTAAACCCGATCACCGGCAGCGAGTCCTTGATGTTGGCATCAGGCACGTACTTGGCCAGGAACGCTGCATATTCCTTGAAGTCCGGAGCGTCTTGCCAGGCCGGATCAGTCGGGTCCTTCAGGTACTGAACCGACATGATGCCGACCGAGTTGTCCAGGCCAGCAGGCGTCAACACCGAACCGACGGAAGATGACACGCTGTTCAGCAGGTGGGCCGGTTTCCATCCGATCGCCGCAGCTTTCTTGATTGCCTGGGCGGCAAACTTCGGCGTTGTGACGTTGTAGAACACATTAACGCCAGCAGCCTGAAGCTCGAGGATCTGGCTGTCGATGGTCGGATCGGTGGTCTCGTACGACAGCTTCTTGATGATCAAGGTCTTGGCCTTGTCGCCGAGACCAGCCTCCAGGCCGTGTACGTAGTCCTTACCGTAGTCGTCGTTCTGGTAAAGGATACCGATCTTGGCATTGGGAATCTTGTCAAGGATGTACTCGGCGTAGATCTTGCCCTCACCCTGATAGTTCGGCTGCCAGCCCATCGTCCACGGGAAGTTTTTCGGGTCGGCCCACTTCGTGGCACCAGTGGTCACGAACAGTTGGGGAACCTTCTTCTGGTTCATGTACTTGTGGATCGCCGAGTTGGTCGGCGTACCGAGCGTGCCGAACAGGAACAACACTTCTTCCTGCTCGACCAGCTTACGGGCCTGCTCGACAGTCTTCGGCGGGCTGTAGCCATCGTCGAGCGAGATGAAGTTGATCTTGCGACCGTTGATGCCGCCCTTCTCATTGATCATCTTGAAGTAGCCGGCCATCGTCTTGCCGATGACGCCGTAGGCCGATGCCGGTCCGGAGTACGGCATGATGTTGCCGATCTTGATCTCCTTGTCGTCGGCGCCCGGGTCGTACTGCCCTTTGGCCGAAGCCGGTGCCGCTGCGAAAGCGGCTGCGACCGCCACGGTCATGATGCTGAAATCACGTCTTTTCATCTGTCTTCCTCCTGCCTATTGAATGGCTTTGAATGAAACGGTAAAGAATCAGGGATGCTCTGAAGCGTCCGAGTCGACATGCCGGTGGCCGATCTTTTCCCAGATCTTGCGCAGCAGCCCCATGACACCGGTGGGCATCACGTACATGAACGTTATCAGGAATATGCCGTAAATCGCCCATGGCGCAGCTTTGGAGATTTCGTCGGCAATGTTCGGGATGAACTGGATGAAGATGCCGCCGAAGATCGCACCCGGAATCGACGCCAGTCCGCCCACCACCAGGCCGACCAGGAACGAAATCGACAGAAACACGGTAAAGCTGTCCGGAGCGACAAACGCAACCACGACCGCACCCAGCGCACCGGCCACGCCGGTAAACGCGGCAGAGACCCCGAATGTCACCGACTTGAAGTAGGTCAGGTTGATGCCCATCGCCGAGGCTGCGATCGGATGGTCACGAATGGCGATCAGCGCCCGGCCGACCCTGCCTCGCAGCAGGTTATACGCGACCCAGAACATGATGATCGCCACGATCAAGGACACGATGTACAGCCAACGATCCGAATTCAGGCGCTGACCGAACATCATCAGGCTGAAAGGCGCATCCGGCTTGGCCAGGACGATGCCCTGCACGCCACCGGTCAGGGCTTCGAGATGGTTGTACTTGAGCAGTTGGGGGATCGACAGCGCCAGCGCGAACGTCGCGAGCGCCAGGTAATGTCCAGACAGTCGTAGCGCCGGGAACCCGATCAGCCATCCGAAGCCAAGGCAAATCACACCGGCAATTGGCAGGGTCGCCCAATACACCATCCCGGTCTTGTCCATCAGGATGGCCGCGGTGTAGGCGCCGATCGCGTAGAAAGCCCCATGCCCGAGCGAGAACTGCCCGTTAAAGCCGGTCAGAATGTTCAGCCCAAGAATGGCGATCGCATAGACGATCACCAGATTCATCTGGAACACCCGGAAGTTCTTGACCAGGAAGGGCGCGACCAGCAGCACCGCCAACACCACGATGCTGCCCAGAATCACCCATTTGCGATTGAGAATATTCATACGCGAGTCACCACGACCTTACCGAACAGACCGCTCGGTTTCAGGGTAAGCACGCCGACGATCATCACCAGCGCAACGGACAACTTCAGTTCGGTGCCAATCACATAAGCGCCGAGCAAGTTCTCGAGGACACCGACGATCAGGCCCCCGAGCACCGCACCCCACGGATTATCGATGCCACCGAACAAGGCAGCAGCGAACCCGTACAACAGGATGCCTGACATCATGTTCGGATCCAGGAACACCACCGGTGCGATCATCATGCCGGCCACCGATCCGATCGCGGCTGCCAGACCCCAGCCAACCGCCAGCATCATCGACACCCGGATACCGACCAGACGGGCAGAGTCCGGATTTTGCGCGGCGGCACGCATTGCCAGGCCGACCGGCGTGAACCGGAAGAACAGGAACAGCGCCAGCAGCACGCAGAACGTAACCGCCATCGAGCCGACCTCATGGGCCGAAAAGAACCGGGTCGTGAACCAGGCATCCTTCGGAAACGGACTCTGGAACGGCTTGATCGTGTAGTCGAAGATCCAGCCGGCCACCGAGTTGAAGATGACCAGCAGGCCGATAAACACGATCACATTGGTCAGCACCGGCGCCTTCTCGACCGGACGCAGGAATATGCGCTGCACCACGAAACCGAGGATGAATGATGCGGCGATCGTGACAAAGAAGGCGGCCCAGTAGGGCCAGCCTTTTTCGAGCAGCGCCCAGGCAATGAAGGTTGAGAACATCGCCATCTCGCCCTGCGCGAAATTCAGGTGATGCGTCGACTGGTAGATCATGACCAGCGCCAGACCGACAGCCGCATAGATGCTGCCGGCAGCAAGCCCGGACACCACCTGATGAATAAATCCATCCATTATTTTTCTCCTGCTTGCCGATCAGTAGCCAAGATAAGCGCGACGAATGCTCTCGTCACCCTTGATCATTTCGCTTGGTCCGGACACTGCAACACGTCCGGTCTCTAGCAGATAGGCGTTCTTGGCTAGATCCAGCGCGATCGAAGCATTCTGCTCAACGAGCAGCATGCTGACCTTGTCCTGTTCGTTGATTTCGCGAAGGATCCGATAGATTTCGACGACGATCAGTGGTGCCAGGCCGAATGACGGTTCGTCCAGTAACAGCAAGCGCGGGCGAAGCATCAGAGCCCGGCTGATCGCCAGCATCTGCTGCTCACCGCCGGACAAGGTTCCGGCCTGCTGATGGCGACGCTCTTTCAGGCGCGGAAAGCGTGTGTACATCCGCTCCAGATCCAGCGCGACCTCGGCCTTGTCCCGCCGGGTGATTGCGCCGAGCCGAAGATTCTCCTCAGTGGTCAGACCGGTAAAGGTTCCACGGCCGTCTGGCACATGCCCAACACCGTGACGCACGATGCTCTCGGTGCTCTTGCCGACCAGTTCCTGGCCATCGAGCTTGATGCTGCCGGTGGTTCGCGTCGTCTGGCACAACGCGCGCAGCGTGGTGGTCTTACCCGCACCATTGGCACCGAGGATGGCGGTGACAGAACCTTCCTCAAGAAAGAAATCGATTCCAAACAGGGCCTGCGTGTTGCCATAGAACGCGTTCAGGCCGGAAACCTCGAGCAGCTTACTCATGCGCGGTCGTCCCCAGATAGGCCTCGATCACCTCGGGGTGCGCCTGGATCTCGGCCGGCGTCCCCTCAGCGATCTTGCGACCGAAGTTCATTGCAATGATGTGATCCGAAACCGACATCACCAGGCTCATGTGATGCTCGACCAGCAGCACCGTGGTGTTGCGCTTCTCGCAGATGTCGCGAATTGTGTCGCCCAAACCCGACAGCTCTTCATGGTTCAGGCCGGCGGCTGGCTCATCGAGCAGCAGCAGCTTCGGATCCGAGGCCAGCGCGCGGGCCAGCTCGACGCGCTTTTGAATGCCGAACGGCAGATCGCCGACCGCGCGATTGCGATAGGGCGTCAGCCCGATGTAGTCCATGATCTCGCGGGCGTGCTCACGCATGCGCTCCTCTTCGGCTCGTACCGAAGGCAGCCATAATGCGCTACGGAGGAACCCGGCGTTCGAGCGACAGTGCGCACCGACCATCACATTGCGCTCCACACTCATCGTGCGGAACATTGCGAGGTTCTGGAAGGTGCGGCCGATGCCCAGCTTCGCGATCTCGTGGACCGGCGTGTTGGTGATCGACTTGCCTTCGAACAGCAGGTCGCCCTCCTGATACTGATACAGGCGGCTCAGGCAATTGAACAGCGTCGTCTTGCCTGCCCCATTCGGGCCGATCAGACCGCAAACGCCGCCCTTGGGAACGTCGAAGCTGATCGAGTTGAGCGCGACCACGCCGCCGAAGCGCACAGTGATACCGCGCACACTGAGTAGTGCGTCAGTTGCCGACAAACATCGTCTCCTACGCAGCCTTGAAGGCCGCTTGTTTTGAATTTCTCGAACGCGCCATGCGTGCTCGGAACCGCATTTATACGGACTTGCGGCAAGTCGATCAAGTCGCAGGGTTTTTAGTGCTGGGCAAAGATGGCGAAACCTCGTAACTGGCGATAGGTTGACGCGCGAGCGGCACTGTTACCATCAATCGATCCGCACCGAGGGAGTCCGAAGGATGGCCACAGACGCCGCGTTCAAGCTCACATATTCCACGATGTTCGATCCGCCCGAACAACTGCATACGCAGTTCGACGTGGCGCTCGAAACCACGCGCGCGAAGCTCGGCAGGCTGCATCCGATGTGGATTGGCGGCAAGGCGCGCCTGGCTGCCAGCGAGTTCGAGGTTCGCTCCCCGATCGACCATGACCTGCTGGTGGCTCGCATCCCCAGCGCGGGCCGCGAGGATGTCAACGACGCGATCTCCGCGGCGCATCACGAGTTTGCCCGCTGGTCGGCAACCCCTTGGCGCGAACGCTTGCAGCTGTTGCGCCGAGCGGCCGAACTGATCGAG
>JALRBB010000420.1 GCA_023257915.1 Quisquiliibacterium sp.
ATTGAAGATGCTTGCCGCCTCGACCTTGCGCAGGCACACATTGGTGCCGGCCACCGCGGCCATCGTCCACGGAAAGCACCAGCCGTTGCAGTGGAAAAGTGGCAGAGTCCACAGGTACACCGGATGGCGAGGCAGGCTCCAGGACACAATGTTGCCGATCGCGTTCAGGTAGGCACCGCGGTGATGTACGACCACGCCCTTCGGGTTGCCCGTGGTGCCCGAGGTGTAGTTCAGCCCAATCGCATCCCACTCGTCCTCGGGATGCAGATACGGGCTGGCGGCATCGCCGCGCGCAAGAAAGCTCTCGTAATCGATCTCGCCGATCGCTTCGCCAGGCCCGGAATATTGCGGATCGTTCACGTCAATCACGAAGGGCCGCGTGGCGCCCTCGTCGGCCAGAATCTGCAGCGCCTCGCCGACCACCGGCGAGAACTCACGATCCACGATGATCACTTTCGAGTCCGAATGCCGGAAGATGAAGGCCATCATCGCCGCATCGAGCCGGGTGTTGATGCTGTTGAGCACCGCCCGGGTCATCGGCACGCCGTAGTGCGCCTCAATCATCTCCGGCGTGTTCGGTAGCACCACGGCCACGGTATCGCCCTCGCCGATATCCAGCGTCTCGAGCGCACCGGCCAGCATGCGCGAGCGCTGATACAACTCGCGCCAACTGCGACGCAGCGGACCATGAATGACGGCACAGCGCTCCGGGTAGACATCGGCGGCCCATTCGATCAGGCTGAGCGGCGTCAGAGCGACGAAGTTGGCCGGGTTGCGGTCGAGATTCTGGCGATACGGATTCGGGTGGGTTGGCATGATCGATCCGGCGCATGAAAGATTGGGGAGACAGTCACCTGCACCGAGACGGCAACGCCGGCCGGCACACGAGCCATTGTAGGCAATCCGGGCGCTGCGGACATCTGCGCAGACGCGCGGCACCCGACGCCCCGCGGGCCAAACACCTCGGCGCCAGCAAGTTCTGCGCAGCGCTGTTACAGTCCGGCCATCAGCGCTGGCAACGCGGCCAGCCCTTTGCAAAGGATCGCTGCCATGTCCGTCGAAAACCTCACCACCGACCAGTTCGATGCCCTCGTCACCGGCAACGACATCGTCGTGATCGATTTCTGGGCCCCCTGGTGCGGACCGTGCCGGGGTTTTGCGCCGGTCTTCGAGCAGGTGGCCGGCGAAAACCCGGACGTGAAGTTCGTCAAGGTCAACACCGATCAGGAACAGGCCCTATCGGCGCATTTCGGTATCCGCTCGATTCCGACGCTGATGATCTTTCGCGAGCAGGTGATCGTATTCCAGCAGCCTGGCGCGCTACCCAAGGGAGCGCTGGACGACCTGCTCGGTCAGGTCAAGGCGCTCGACATGGCTGAGGTCAAGCGCGGCGCACAGTCGCAGGACGGCGAGACCCACTAGCTGACCTGGCTCATCGCCTCCAGCCCGGCCTGCAGATCGGCGATCAGATCGGCCGGCTCCTCCAGGCCGCAGTGCAGTCGCACCAGCGGGCCGCCGACCCAGGGGTTGGTGGTGCGCAGGGCGGAAATCCGGCCCGGCACCATCAGGCTCTCGTAGCCGCCCCATGAATAGCCGATCCGGAAAAAGCGCCGGCCCTCGCACAGCGCGGCCAGCTTGCGGGCGATCCGCTGCTCGGCCTGCGCATCGACAGCCGGCGAGGCGGTCAGCGCCGGCTGGCCAGCAGCGGGCGCGAGCAGGCGCTCGCGGTCCAGTTCGAACGAAAACAGGCCGCTGGAGCCGCTGAAGTCTCGTCGCCACAGCGCGTGGCCGGGATGAGACTGCAAGGCCGGATGCAACACCGACGCCACCTCGGGCCGTTGCTCCAGCCATTGCGCGACCTGCAGCGCGGTCTGCTGATGACGGCGCATCCGCACGTCGACGGTGCGCAAGCCGCGCAGGATCAGAAACGCATCATCGCCGCCAACGCAGGTGCCGGTCTGGCGCACTGCAGTCCACAACGGCGCCCACAACTCCTTGCGCACCACCGCCGCGCCCATCAGCACGTCGGCATGGCCGCTCCAGTATTTGGTCAGCGGCAGCAGAGACACGTCGACCCCCCAGTCGAACGGGCGGGCAAAGACCGGCGAGGCCCAGGCATTGTCGATCACCGAGATCGCACCGCGACTGCGCGCCACCGCGCAGATCGCCGGGACATCCTGGATCTCGAAGGTGTAGCTACCCGGACTTTCCAGATAGACGATCCGGGTGTTTGGCCGCATCAGTTGCGCGATGCCGGCACCGATCGCCGGATCGAAGAACGTGGTTTCGACCCCCATTCGTGCCAGCATGCCGCTGGCAAAGGTACGCGCCGGCCCGTAAACCGAGTCGCTCATCAGCATATGGTCGCCGGTCTTCAGATACGCGAGCAAGGTCACCGAAATCGCCGACAACCCTGACGGCATGACCGCGGCGCGGCATTCATGACCCCGCCCCTCGATCTCGGCCAGCGCGTCCATCAGCGCAAAGGTGGTCGGCGTGCCGGCGGTGCCGTAGCTGCTCGCATGCCATTCGCCGGCGGTGGCCGCCGCGCCGGTGGCGTAGGCCTGCTCGAGCGTATCGAACAGCACGGTCGATGCGCGATAGACCGGCAGGTTGGCGGTGACGATCTTCTCATCGAAGCGACGCGAGATTTCGGTGACGCGCGAGGCGATGCTGTCTTGCGGGGAGGGTTCGCTCATGGCTTGCGGTTCCGTCGGCTGGATGTGGACACTTGTTGCGTGCGACCGATTATAGGCAGGGCGCGATCGGCTACCATCGCGGCCATGAAGACAGCATCCAATCGCATCAACGGCGTGCAGACCCCGATCATCCCGACGATCGCGGCGATGGTGCGCGCCAATCCGGGAACCATCTCGCTCGGCCAGGGCGTGGTCAGCTACGGCCCGCCGGCCGACGCGGTCGCGGCCTTGCCCTCGCTGATGGCCGATCCGGCCCTGAACAAATACCAGGCGGTAACCGGCATTGCACCACTGGTCGATGCCATCAAGGGCAAGCTGCTCGCCGAGAACGGCTACCGGGTCGACGGACAGTCCGAGATCATGGTCACCGCCGGCAGCAACAGCGCCTTTCTGACCGCAGTGCTCGCGATCGCCGACCCCGGCGATGAGCTGATCCTGCCAACGCCTTACTACTTCAACCAGGAGATGGCGATCCGGATGTGCGGCTGCACCCCGGTGCTGGTGCCCACCCGGTCCGACTGGCAGCTCGACATAGACGCGCTGGCGCGCGCGATCACACCGCGCACCCGCGCGATCGTCACCCTGTCGCCGAACAATCCGACTGGTGCGGTGTATCCGGAGCAGGACCTGCGCGCGGTCAACGCGCTATGCGCGCAACACGGCATCTATCACTTCAGCGACGAGGCCTACGAGTACTTCACCTACGAAGGCGCGCGGCACTTTTCGCCGGCCTCGATCCCGGGCGCGCATGAGCACACACTGTCGTTTTACTCATTCTCGAAGAATTACGGGATGGCGAGCTGGCGGGTCGGATATGTCGTGTATCCACTGGCGCTATCCGAGGCGATGAACAAGGTGCAGGACACGAACCTGATCTGCGCGCCGGTGGCCTCGCAACTGCTCGCAGCAGAATCGCTGAAAAAGGGCCGCGCAATCATCGACCCGCAGATCGATGCGCTGGCCCGGGTGCGGCGTACGGTGCATGAATCCCTGGCCTCGCTAGGCGATCTGGTCGAGTTCCCGCGCACCGAAGGTGCGTTCTACGTGCTGATGAAATTGCCTGGCGTCGATGACGCGCTGGCCTTCAACCGGACGATGGTCGAGCGGCACAAGGTCGCGACGATCCCCGGGTTCGCGTTCGGGCGGACTGACACGAAAACCGCCAACTACCAGCGGCTTTCCTACGGCGCGCTGGATGCTGCATCGGTCGCCGAGGGCGTGCAGCGCTTCGTCGCGGCAGTCAAGGACTGGTACCAGCGCTGATCGGCCCTCGTTCCACGCAACCGGCCTAGCCGGCGAGCGCTGCCGGATCGAGAAAATCCGTGCCCAGCGCCTGCGCCACCGCCGGATGCGTGATCTGGCCTTGCGCGATGTTCAGACCATTGCGCAGATGTGGATCTTGCGCAATCGCGCGGCGCCATCCGGATGCGAACAGCCAGCAGGCATAGGGTCTGCGGTTTGTCCTGCGCGCCACACCGACTTCATAATGATTCGTCATCCAAGCCGGATTGCATGCGTCGCTGTTTGCGATGCGCGCAGTCCAGCAGACAACATGGAGACCCGATGACGAGCCAAGCAAGCCGGATCGAAGCCAACACACCGAGCGTGCCCTCCTATCTGTCCGACACCTATTGGTGGGCGTATGTGCATCCGCGCGCCGTGCGCCTGTTCGAGCGTCAATGGCTGGTCAACCTGATCCTGTGGGGCAACTTCGCCAGACTGCGCGACGCTGCGCTCGACGCGCTGGGCCCGGCTCTGGAAGGTCGCACGCTGCAGGTGGCCTGCGTCTACGGCAACCTGACGCAGCGCCTGCTCGAGCGCATCGCGCCGCAGGGGTCGCTTGATGTTGTCGACATCCTGCCGATCCAGTTGCAGAACCTGCACCGCAAGCTGCCAGCCGACCCGCGCGTCACGCTGATCCATGGCAACAGCTCTTCGCTGCCCAGGGCATCGGCCAGCTACGACCGGGCGCTGCTGTTCTTTCTGCTGCATGAGCAACCGGAACCTGTGCGCCAGGCGACGATTGCCGAGGCGCTGCGCGTCCTTAAGCCCGGCGGCGAGCTGGTGATTGTCGACTACCATCGGCCGTCGCGCAGCAACCCGCTGTTTCTGCCGATGAAGGCGATCCTGCACACGCTTGAGCCATACGCGCTTGACCTCTGGCGCCAAGCGCTCGAAAGCTGGCTGCCGCCGGATACGCGGATCTCTCGCCTGGACAAGCGCACCATGTTCGGCGGCCTGTACCAGATCCTGCGCATCACCGTCTGAACGCGCGCTCCGGACACTGGCCATACCGGCGCAGCCAGCCGGGCTCGCATTCAGAGCGCAACGATTCAGGGCACGATCTTTTGTTCGCGGAACTGGCGCAGCAGCCGCACGAACATCTCCTCGGTATCGACCACATCGTGAAAGCCATGCTGGCGCGACTTGGTCACATTCGACATCACGTCCCAGTCGGAGTTGAACACGTAGTCGCCAAACGGCCAGGCGACCACTTGGTCATACGGATAGGGCTGAAGGCCGTGTTCGCGCACGATCGTCTGCCAGAGCGGCCCCTTGTCCGCCATCTGCGCGGTCAGCGAGATGACCTGGGGCTGCGCCCATGGCATCTCGAACACTTCGGCGATCCGCGGCCACAAGTTGCACCAGCGGAAGTAGTCACCGTTGGTGATGTTGTAGGCCTGGTTCGCGCAGCGCGCATCGGTCGCGGCCCACAGCGCCGCGTTCGCAAAATGCGCAGAATCGGTGACCTGATAAATGGAGTTCCAGGCGATGCCAGGAAAACGCAACGGCAACCCGAGCCGCTTGCAGATCGATGCATAAACCGCGATCACCGGCACGATGCTCATCGGCGTGCCCGGCGCAAAGCCACAGAGTGTCTGCGGACGCAGTTCAGCCCAGTCCCAGCGCTTGCCCTGCTGATACGCGGTCAGCCAGTCGATCTGGTCGAAGTAATAGTTCGGCGGCATGTGACGCGGGTCAGTCTCGCGAGCCGGCGTGCGAAACGCGCCCAAGTGCGTTCCGTAATACTTGGTGCCGGTCACAAGCACCACGCGCTGCAGCTGCGGCGCGACCAGATCAATCGCGCTGACCGAATTGACCAGCATGTCGCGGTTCGCGTCGATGTTGTTCGCGTAACCGGACGCAGCACCAGCGGCCGCCTGAAAGGCCGCATAGAACACATGCGTGACTTCGCTCAAGCCGGCAAGCGCCTTGTTGGTTGCAGCCGGATCGAGCAGGTCGACACTGATGTAACGCACGCCGGGGCGATCCTTGCCCTGGCGTCGCGACAGTCCGATCACCTGCCAGTCGCCCGCCGCCTCGAGACGTTCGACGATGTAGCGCCCGATTACTCCGAGCGCCCCGACCACCACCGCGGTCTTGCGCGCGGCTGTCTGCTGCGTTTGGCTCATTGCCTGTTTTCCTTGCTGTTGATCGCGTTGTCTTAACTTGTCACCCGTCGTCATTCAGGACAAAAAATGACGGCATCGTCCGGTGGGCTGGCGTACAAGCGCTGGACTTCGCCAGCGCGGGACTGCAATACCGCGCGCTGATTCAAGTACCCCTTGTCGGTAATCTCACCCGCATCGAGCTGCGGCGGTGAGTCGAGCGCCATGACTCGGCCAATGCGCAAGGAACTTGCACCCGCCGCATCACGAGCCAGCAGCGCAAGCGCGTCACGCAGACGATCGCGCAACTGTTGCGGTGACATGCCCGAGGCCACCGCCGGGTTCAGGAACAGCAGCGCGCCGATCTCATCGCGGTCATGGCCGGTGATCACCGCGTCTTGTACGACCGGGTCGCAAGCGGCGATCAGCTTCACGCGCAGTGCCCCGACATGGACCCAGGTGCCAGTGACAAGCTTGAAGTCCTCGGCGACGCGACCATCAAAGGCGAGGCCCTGCTCCGGATACGCCAGATCGACGAACTTCAACGCATCACCGATCTTGTAATAGCCCTGATCGTCAAAGGCCTGCGCGCTCAGATCCGGGCGCCCGAAGTACCCAGGTGTCACATTCGGGCCGCGCAGCCGCACTTCGAGCTTGCCGGCCGAAGGCACCAGCTTGAGTTCGCAACCCGGTACCGGCAGACCGATGACACCCGCCTTGTCGACCGGAAAATGGACTGCGGTTGCCAGTGGTGCGGTTTCGGTAGACCCCCAGGCCGACACGACGTAGACCGGCTCAGGCGAAGTCTCACGCGCCATCTTTGCGAAGCGCTCGTACAAATTCTGAGGCAGGGCCGCACCCGCATAGAACACGAAGCGGCAGCGCGAAAACAAGTTGCGGCGCAACTGCTCGTCGCTTTCCAGGTAGGGCATCAACAAGTCGAAACCGCGCGGCACGTTGAAATACATCGTCGGCGCAATTTCCTTCAAGTTGCGCACCGAGGTCTCGATCAGACCGGGCGCCGGCTTGCCGCCATCGATATACAGCGTGCCTCCGTTGGCCAGCACCAGGTTAAAGGTGTAGTTGCCGCCGAAGGTGTGATTCCAGGGCAGCCAGTCAACCACCACCGGCGGAGTGTCAACCATGAACGGCCACAGCTGCACCGCCTGCTGCTGGTTGGTGGTGATCATGCGCTGCGTGTTCAGCACGCCCTTGGGCATGCCGGTCGAGCCCGAGGTAAACAGGAGCTTGGCGACGGTGTCCGGCCCGGTAGCCGCATGCGCGGCATCGACCGCAGCGCCGGGTTCCTCAGTCATCAGCTCGGCAAGCGGCGTAGCCTGCATACCTACCGCGGCCAGTGCACCGGCAAAGCGCGCCGGGTCGGCCGCGTAAACCAACCCAGGTTTGAGCAACTCGAACACATAGCGCAGCTTTGCGTGGTCGGCGCTCATCAGCGAATAGGCGGGCGACACCGGAGCCACCGGGACACCAACGTGCATCGCGCCAAGGGCGAGCAGCGCATGATCGATGCTGTTGTCGGACAACACCACCACTGGCCGGCTGGCATCCAGGCCGCGGGCAAGCAGGCCTTGAGCGACTCGCCGCACCTGCACCAGCGCTTGCGCATAGCTCAGCTTGCGCCAGCCGTCGCCATCACGCTCGGCCAGAAAGGTCTGATCCGCTCGATGCTGCGCCCAGTGCGCAAGCCAATCAGCGACGACTCGCGCACCCTGCTCCAGTGTCTGTGGTGAACGCAACAGCATGACACCGTCGGCGCGGGTTTCTATGTCGATTGCGGCCGGCGCCAGGCGCAGGCCGGTCGTTGCAACAGCCCTTGTCATTGTCGTTTCCCGGGGCATCATTGGAGGGGCGGCGAAGTGTCGACGCGGCGCCAAGCGACAGCACTACTTGCTGACGAATTTTGCACAGGGATTATGCGACAGCAGGGAGCTGGTTTGGCGAACACATCGCCAACACCACCCGCCCGCATGGCCCTCGCCGAGCGCTGCCGGTCAGACTTCGGCCGACAGACTCAAGACGAAGACCGGGAGTCAACGGGACAACCGCATGCGCCTAGTCGGTCGCGCGCGGCTGGACGTGGACGCCGAAGGCGGTCTCAAAGCGCTTGGCGTACGCCGGCCAGACCTCAGGGTTAATGATGCGCGGCGGATAGCCGCCCTTCAGGATACCGACGACCTGCTCACCCGAGTAGCTGGCCGTGTTGCGGCGTGCTTCGCCGGTGACGCCTGCCGTGTGGAAATTGACAACGACATTCTCGAAAGCCATCAACGGATGATCGAGCGGTGGCGGCTCTTGCTCCCACACATCAAGCCCGGCGCCGGCGATATGACCGGAACGCATGGCGTCGGCCAGAGCGGCCTCGTCATGAATGCCGCCACGGGCAGTGCTCACGAACATCGCGCCCTTTTTCATCTTGCCAAAGGCAGCCGCGTTGATCATGTGCATCGTTTCAGGGCTGCGCGGACAATGGACCGACAGGTAATCGCAGGACGCCAGCAGTGCGTCGAAACTGACCGCGCGCGCGCCGCGACGCCCGATTTCCTCATTGGTCAGATAGGGATCAAAACCGAGCACTTCCATGCCGAACGCCTTGCCCAGCGCAGCGACCTTGGTGCCCACATGCCCCATCCCGACCAGGCCCAGCACTTTGCCGAAAATCTCGCGACCCATCAGTTCCTCACGCGGAAAGCCGGTCTCGCGGCGCAGCCGTCGATCGCTTTCGGTGATGCGGCGCGAAACGTCGAGAATAAGACCCAGCGCCGACTCGGCAACCGACTGCGCGTTAGCGCCAGCCTGGTTGACCACGATCACTCCGGCGCGCGTACAGGCGGGCACATCGACGGTGTCGTAACCAGCACCGGTGGACGACACGCAAAGCACATTGGGCGCTTTGGACAAGAGCTCCTCAGTGGCGAACCAACGCTTGGGCGTTTCGTCCTTGGCTGCGGATATCTGGTAGACATGGGCCTGCGCAAGGTCGCGCCAGGCCTGATCATCGTTGCCTTCGCGCTTGTTGGTGCGTAGCTCAATGTCGGGCTCGCGCCCCAGGCGCTCGGCGAACGCGGGATCAACCCAGTTATCGAAGCGTACGACGAGTTTCTTCTTGGCGGACACGTGATTCTCCCTGTGAGCAGATGCGGCGAACTACCGGTGAGACGAAAGCGTCTCGCAATGCGGGCGCTGGCAAGCCTTGGATGTTAACGGGTTGCAATCCGCTTGGCGGCTAAGACTCGGGGATACACAACCGTGGGCCGGCTGCACAAAACCCGTCTGGTGGAATCCCACCGAGGCAATGCGACAGGTCGAACCTGATGAAGAGGGCGAAACCGGGGATGTGGGATCGCGCCGATTCGTCGAGACGCAATACCGCACAGGGGAAACCTGGACACAACCCAGGGATCGTGACTAACCTAGGACCAGTGGACAGCCCCGTGAAGCACGAAAGATGGCGCGCCCGGCTGGGATCGAACCAGCGACCCCTGGCTTCGGAGGCCAGTACTCTATCCACTGAGCTACGGGCGCCAAGAATCGGATTGTAACCTGCTTACGCTCTGGGCCGCTTTCCCGCTACAATTCAAGGCTTTGACTGACCCGGGCCTGGTCGAAAACCCCGTGCCCGGCAGAACCGAATCAAGACATCGCCACTCAGGAAACCGGCATGAGCGAAGAACACTCCCAATTCATCAAGACCCCCCGGCAGCTGATCACCGTGGTGGTTCTCTCCTTCGTGGTGCCCATCCTGTTGATCGTACTGCTGGTGAAATTCGTCGGCTCCACTCCCAGGACCGGCGCTGGCGGCACCGCGATGAGCACAGAGGCTGTCGAGGCGCGGATCGCACCGGTGGCGAAATTCGAACTGAAAGATGCCAACGCGCCAAAAACGCTGCGCGCTGGCGCCGAGGTCTACAAGGCCCAGTGCTCCGCCTGCCATGATTCCGGCGCGGCGGGCGCACCGAAATTCGGCGATGCCGGCGCCTGGGGCGCGCGCATCAGTGCCGGCTACGAAGCGCTGTTGAAGTCCGTACTCGGCGGCAAGGGTGCGATGCCTAAGCAGTCCGGCGGCGAGTTCGATGACATCGAAATCGCTCGGGCCATGGTGCACTTGACCAATGCCGGTGGCGCGAAGTTTGAAGAGCCCAAGGCTCCGGCCCCGGCCGCCGCCGCCTCGAAGTAATCCGCGCGCTCCGAAACAAACCCTCCCGCGGCCTGCGGCTGCGCGAGGGTTATTTTCCGCCCGAGGCGACAAGTCGCCGCGCCAGGCGGCGAGCGGGCGTCAGCCGCCTGCGTCGGGCTGCGGCGCCGGCGTATCGCCACGCACCACCGCGAGTATGCCCTCGCCATAGCGCTCGAGCTTGCGTGCGCCGATGCCGGCCACCTGCCCAAGCGCCGATACCGAGTCCGGCTTGAGCACTGCTATCTGCGCCAGCGTCGCATCATGCAGGATCACGTAGGCCGGAACCGACTGCTCTCGCGCCTGGGCAAGCCGCCAGGCGCGCAATCGTTCGAATAGATCGGTGTCGATCGGCGCGTCGTCCACGCCCGGCGTGACAGCTGCCGCGGCGGCCGCACGCGCAAGCGAGCGACGGCTGCGGGCCGCCCCCTTGCCTGCCGTCCCGCGCTCGCGAACGTCACTGCGCAGGCTGACCTGGCGCTCGCCGCGCAGAACGGGTCGGGAGTCGGCAGATAGCTTCAGAGCGCCGTGGGCGTCATGATCGACGCGGGCCAGGCCAAGCGCCACCAGCTGGCGAAACACGCTGCGCCAGGTGGCTTCCGGCAGCGCAGAACCGACGCCGAACACCGATAGTTGCGCATGGCCCCAGCGCTGCACGCGTTCGCTGTCGCGGCCGCGCAGCACATCGACCAGATGCAGCACGCCAAAGCGCTGACCGGTGCGATAGATACAAGACAGCGCCATGCGCACCGCTTCGGTGGCATCCCAGGTGCTCGGCGGCGCCAGGCAGTTGTCGCAATTGCCACATGCTTGCGAGGCCTCGCCGAAATACTCGAGCAGCCGCACCCGCCGGCAGCTGGCGGTTTCGCACAGGCCGAGCAGCGCATCCAGCTTGCCGCCAGCGACCCGCTTGTGCAGCTCGTCAGCATCGGACTCCTCGATCATCCGGCGCTGCAGCACCAGGTCGGCCATGCCATACGCCATCCAGGCGTCGGCGGGCAAACCGTCGCGCCCGGCGCGTCCGGTCTCCTGGTAATAGCCTTCAACGCTCTTGGGAAGATCCAGGTGCGCGACGAATCGCACATCAGGTTTGTCGATGCCCATGCCGAAGGCAATCGTCGCGACCATGACGATGCCATCCTCGCGCTGAAAGCGCGACTGATTCGCGTCGCGCTCGGCGGTGCTCATGCCTGCGTGGTATGGCAACGCGTCGACACCCTGCGAAACGAGCCACTGCGCGGTGTCATCGACCTTGCGCCGGGACAGGCAGTACACGATGCCGGCATCGCCGGCATGCTCCTGGCGAATAAAGCGCAGCAGCTGCGTGCGCGCATCCGCGCGATCGACAATGGTGTAGCGAATGTTCGGCCGGTCGAAGCTGGACACGAACACGCGGGCATCCTGCAGCGCAAGCCGGGTGATGATCTCGTCGCGGGTTTGCGGATCGGCGGTAGCAGTCAGCGCGATACGGGGTACCTGCGCAAAGCGTTCATGCAGAACCGACAGCTGCAGGTATTCCGGCCGGAAATCATGCCCCCACTGCGAGACGCAATGCGCCTCGTCGATCGCAAAGAGCGCGAGCCTTGCCTGCCCCAGAAGCTGCAGGAAGGCATCGGTGAGCAGCCGCTCTGGG
The DNA here is from genome assembly GCA_023257915.1 of Quisquiliibacterium sp. Taxonomy (GTDB): domain Bacteria; phylum Pseudomonadota; class Gammaproteobacteria; order Burkholderiales; family Burkholderiaceae_E; genus Quisquiliibacterium. The sequence continues at coordinate 11,914 of JALRBB010000420.1, forward strand.
GCGACGTACAGCAGGTCTAGCTCCCCGGCCAGAAGCGCCTGTTGCACCGCACGCGCCTGGCGTGCGTCCAGCGAGGAATTGAGCGCCGCAGCCCGCACGCCAGCCTGGCGCAGCGCGGCCACCTGGTCCTGCATCAGCGCGATCAGCGGGGACACAACGATGCCGCAACCGGCGCGCAGCAGCGACGGGATCTGGTAGCACAGCGACTTGCCGCCCCCGGTGGGCATCAGGACCAGCGCGTCACAACCCGCGGCCAGTCGCTCGATGATGTCGCGCTGCGAGCCCCGAAACGCGTCGTAGCCGAAGGTCTCGCGCAGCAAGCGCAGCGCCGGATCCGCCATGTCGCGGGTGCCCGACAGATCGGGTTCGTTGGAAGTAGCCATCGCCGCGGACTTTAGCAGCCGATAAAAGCAAACGTCGATCCGCACCCAGTGCCTAAGCCAGCCGCTATAAGCAACGGTTCCGAGTAAATCGACGATCTGCGCGCCGACCTGGACCAGGCGCTGGCAGCCGCCTGATCTGCACCCGATCAATCGCCTGAGATACATTCACGGAAATGTATTTCAGGCGGTGCCAACGATGGAGTTCCTGTTACTGCTGTTTTTGATCCTGCTAAACGGTGCGTTCGCGATGTCCGAGATCGCGCTGATCGCAGCCCGTAAAGCGCGTCTGCAAAAGATGGTCGCTGACGGCGAAGCCGGTGCAGCCACAGCGCTTAAGCTTGCCGAGTCACCCACCGACTTTCTGTCGACGATCCAGATCGGCATCACGTCGATCGGCATCCTGAACGGCATCGTCGGCGAATCGGTCTTCGCCCGGCCCCTGGGCGACTGGCTCGAAAGCCTGGGCATGACAGGCCGTTGGGCCGATCCGCTGGCTACCGCACTGGTGGTCGTAATCGTCACTTACCTGACCATCGTGATCGGCGAGCTGGTGCCCAAGCGGCTTGGCCAGATCGGCGCTGAAGCCATTGCCCGCCGGGTTGCCCGACCGATGCTGTGGCTCGCCACCGTGTCGCGCCCGTTCGTGCAGCTGCTGTCGGCATCGACTCATCTGGTGCTGCGGATTTTCGGGGTGCGCGCGGCGAGCGCGCCGACCGTGACGCAAGAAGAGATCAACGCGCTGCTCGAGGAAGGCTCCGACGCGGGTGTGATCGAGAAGCAGGAACACGCGATGGTGCGCAATGTGTTCCGCCTGGATGACCGGCAGATCGCCTCGCTGATGGTGCCGCGCGGCGAAGTCGTGTGTCTGGACGCAACACTGCCGATCGAGGAGAACCTGGCCCGTATCGAACAGGAGGCCCACACCCGGTATCCGGTGGTTCGCGGCGGCATGCATGACATCGTTGGCGTGGTCAATGCACGCCAGCTGCTGCTGCACGCACTGCGCGGCGACAAACCCGACCTGACCACCAGCCTGGAGCCGGCCGCGTTCATGCCCGAAACCCTGACCGGCATGGAGCTGCTCGAGAACTTCCGAACCAGCGGTGCCGAGCTGGCGTTTGTCATCGATGAATACGGCGAGGTGCTGGGCATCGTGACGCCACAGGACGTCATGGAAGCGATCACCGGCGAGTTCAAACCCCAGCGCCTGGAAGATTCCTGGGCCGTGCAGCGCGAGGACGGTTCCTGGCTGTTGGACGGACTGATTCCGATCCCGGAGCTCAAAGACCGACTGCGGCTGCCGCAGGCGCCCGAAGAGGACCGGCAGCAGTACCACACGCTGTCCGGCATGCTGATGCTGCTACTCGGGCGTTTGCCGCACACCGGCGATCGCGTTGACTTCGATGGCTGGAACTTCGAGATCGTCGACCTGGACGGCAAACGCATCGACAAGGTGATCGCATCCCGGCTACCGGAAACATCCGGCGAGGTGACACCCGACGATCCGCTGACACCGGCGCGCGACGTCGACTAAGATCGGCGACTCGCCGCCCCCCGTGGGTGCGGCATCATGCCGGCGTTCGATCCGGCCCCAATCCGAAGGAGTCCGCAGTGAGCATCGTCCCCAATCACACCAAACGACAACTGCAGGCCGGAAAGTTGGCCATCGGCCTGGGCCTTCGCCAGGCGCGCACCGTCGATACCGCGCAGATCCTGAAAACCGCCGGCTTTGACTGGGCCTTCATCGACTGCGAGCACAACTCGATGAATCCGGACACTGCAGCGCAGATCGCGAGCGCCTCATTAGCCATCGGCGTCACGCCGATCGTACGGGTGCCGGGGCTGGAGCATCACCATGCCTCCCGGATGCTGGACAACGGCGCGCAGGGCATCGTGGTGCCGCACGTGGACACCGTCGAGGAAGCGCAGCGGGTGGCCTCGCAATGCCGCTTTCCACCGATCGGTCATCGCTCGATGGGCGGCGGGTTGCAGCAACTCGGGTTCGCATCGATGCCGCTGGGCGAGACCGCCCGCATCATCAACGACGAGACGCTGGTGGTCGTGATGATCGAGTCGCCGCAGGGCGTAGCCAATTGCGATGCCATCGCGGCGGTACCCGGCATCGACGTGCTGCTGATCGGCACCAACGACCTGTGTTTCGAGATGGGCATTCCGGGCCAGTTTGACGATGCCCGCGTTACCGACGCCTACCAGCGCGTGATCGCCGCCTGCCGTAAGCATGGCAAATTCGCCGGCATGGGTGGTCTGTATACCGGTCCGCTGATCGAGCGCTTCGTTGGCATGGGCGTGCAAATGGTGCTGGCCGGCTCAGACTTCTCGCTGCTGATGCAAAGTGCGACCGAGCGCGCCAAGCTGGTGCGCGGCTACGAAAAATAATCTTGGGCTTGCGGCCGGCGCGATGCCGGCCGCACAGCGGTTCAGGCCGCTGAACGGCGGCTCACTTGACCAGGGCCATCGCGATCTGCGGCATCAGCACCACCAACGCCAGGCAGCCCAGCATCAGCGCGATATACGGCATCGCCGCGCGCGACAATAGCCCGAACGACTGCTTGAATGCGGTCATTGCAACAATCAGGTTCAGACCCACCGGCGGGGTCAGATAGCCGATCTCCAGGTTCAGGATCATGATGATCCCGAAGACCACCTTGTCGTAGCCGTAGGCCTCGGCCATCGGCGCCAGGATCGGTGCCAGCACGAGGATCGCTTCGCCGGTCGTCATCAGACAGCCAACCACCAGCAACAGCATGTTGATCAGCAACATGAACATCAACGGGCTGGTGATGTAGTCCTGGATCACCGCCACCATCTGCTGCGGCACCCGATGCTCGGTCAGCAGGATGTTCAGA
>JALRBB010000489.1 GCA_023257915.1 Quisquiliibacterium sp.
TTGGAGCGACCGGTAGTGCCGCCGGTGTAATTGAGCACCGCGATGTCGTCCGGCCTTGCCAGGTCACGCGGCGCAGTGGCTGGCGCTGCGCTCGCAAGCGCAAGCAGGTCCTTGCCAAAGTTTGTCGGCCCGAGCGCGAACACTGCGCGCAGCGTGTCCCCGGTTTGTGCGGCGAGCTCTTGGCCGCGTTGCGCAAAAACCTGCTCGTCGACCAGCAGCACACTCGCCTCGCTATCCACGATCTGGAATAGCTGGTCGTCGAGTGATCCGAGCGGATGCAGCCAGCTGATGCTGATCGCCGAGCATTGGGCTGCAAGGCTTGCGCACCAGGCTTCAGCCCGGTTCGCGGTCAGGATCGCCATCCGGTCGCCACGGCCCAGACCTTGCGCGGCGAACACCGCCTGCAGGCGGCCGATCAACGCCAGCACCTGCAGATAGCTCAGCGACTGACCGTCGCGCGTGAAGGCGATGCGCTCAGGAAACCTGGCAAGCGCGCGTAGCGCCTGCGTGCCGAGCGTGGGCCCTTGGGCAATTGGATCGTTCATCGCTGCGTCCTGTCTGAATGCTTCGCTGCAACGATGACAGATTGTTCCGGTTTTCGCCGGGCCACTCAGCCAGGTTCGGCCACCAGTTGCTGGCGCAGCAGTCTGTGCAGAATTTTGCCGGTTGCGGTGCGCGGCATCTGGGCATCGTCGATGAAGCGTACTTCAGTCGGGCATTTAAAGCCGGCCAAACGCTGCTTGCACCAGTCGCGGATTTCCTGGGTCGAACTGTGCTCGCCATGGTGCAGCACGACGATCGCGAGCACCGCCTCGCCCCACTTGTCGTGTGGCACACCGACCACGGCGACATCGCGCACCTTCGGATGCGCGCCGACTGCCGCCTCGACCTCGGACGGATAAATGTTCTCGCCGCCGCTGATGATCATGTTGCTCTTGCGGTCGACGAGCCAGATGAAGCCGTCCTCGTCGCGCCTGGCCATGTCCCCGACCGAGCACCAGTGGCCGTCGAAAGCCTCGTCGGTTTTTTGTGGATTCTTCCAGTAACCATCGAATACATAGGCGGTGCGCGAGAACAGCTCGCCGACCTGGCCGTCGGGCACTTCGTTGCGGTGCTCATCGAGCAGCCGGATGGCGCCGCTGCCGGCCCATTCGCGCCCGACCGAGCCCGCCTTCGTGAGCTGCTCGTCCGGGCGCAGCAGGGTCACCCAGCCGGCTTCGGTTGAACCGTACAGCTCGTAGAGCTGGCTGTTACCGAAGAAGTTGAGGATCGCGCGCTTGGTGTCCGGGCGTGCCGGCGCGGATGACACCAGCAGCTTGCTGACGGCCGACACGTCGTAGCGGCGCTTCACTGCGTCGGGCAGCGCCAGCATCATGATGTAGTGGGTCGGAACCAGCGACGTGAACGTGACCCGCTCGCGGGCCAGCGTCGCCAGTAGCGCCTCGGGGTCGAAACTGCGGTGATCGTCGATGATGCAGCTGCCGCCCAGGTGGATCAACGTGGTGCCGAAGTACAAGGAATTCGCATGGCACAGCGGCATCACCAGCAGCGCAGTGTTGTCGCGCGTAAAGCCCATCTCGAGGGCGGTGGCCAGGGCGATCAGCGTACTGCCCTGATGGCTGCGGATCGCGCCTTTCGGGCGGCCAGTGGTCCCCGAGGTGTACATCAGCGCACAACAGTCCTGTGGCTGTACCGGCGCGAACGCATCGCTGGCGCGACCGCTTGCGATCAGCGCCTCATACCCGGTCCAGCCGGTGCCCGGCTGCTCGCCGATCGCGATCCACAGGCCGTCGGCGATGCGCACCTCGCCGCGCAGCGTGTCCAGCGTCGCGCAGAACTCCGGCCCGGCGATCAGCCCGTGCGCCTGCGCATTGTCCAGGATGTAGGCGATCTCCGGGGCGGTGAGCCGGAAGTTCAGCGGCACCACCACCAAGCCCGTCCGGGCCATCGCCACATAGATCTCCATCCATTCGATGCAGTTGTAGGCGATGACGGCGACCCGTGCCCCCGGGCGCAGGCCCGCGCGCAGCAGCCCAGACGCCAGGCACGAGGCCCGCTCGTTCCAGGCCGAGAAGCTCAGCGCCCGACGCGAATCCCGGGTGCCGAGCTTGTCGGGCGTCAGGCGGGCGTGTTTTGCCACCGCATCGGCAATCGTCAACATGTGGTTCATCGTCGCACTCGGAACTCTGAATTCAGAATTCGGATATAGTAGCTGGAAACGACCGATGAATAAACCCGGAAGACCCAGGCGCGAGGTACTCCCATGGCACCCCCTCAGATTGGACCCGATTCCGCAGCCGCAGTGATCGCTCGCTTCCTCGCAAAGCGAGGTGTAGAAAGAGTCTATGCGCTGTGTGGTGGCCACATCATGCCGATCTGGATGCAGCTTGACGCGCACGGCATCCGGATCGTCGACGTGCGCGACGAGCGGGCGGCGGTCTACATGGCGCACGCCGATGCGCAGCTCACCGGCGGCCTGGGGGTTGCGCTGGTTACCGCGGGTCCGGGCGTCACCAACGCGATGACCGGGATCGCCAATGCCCATGTCGCCCGTGTGCCGGTCATGGTCTTGTCCGGCCTGCCACCGAGCGCCCAGGAAAACCGCGGAGCGCTGCAGGACATCGTGCACACCGACCTGGTCCGCAGCATCACGCGCTACGCGCGCACCGTGCGTCATCCGGATCTGGTGCCGCAGGAGTTGAACGAAGCGGCGGCGCGTGCACTCGGTGAAGCCGGCAACGAGCCCGGTCCGGTCTACCTGGATTTCCCGGTCGACACCTTGCGCGGCAACGTCACTTCAGCAGTTCAGTTACCGGAATACTTCGGTCCGCGCACCCGGCCGGTGCCGGCACCTGATCCGACAGCGATCGCCCAGGCGGTCGATCTGCTGTGGGCGGCCAAAAGACCCTTGGTG
>JALRBB010000524.1 GCA_023257915.1 Quisquiliibacterium sp.
CAAGGCTGACATCGAGTTCCCGAATGACCTGCTGCGCGAGCTGGACAGGATGGAGTTCTTCGTCTACGAGACGCGACAAATGGTCCGGGCCAGGCACCGCCCAATCGTGATCATCACCTCGAACAATGAAAAGGAATTGCCGGACGCCTTCCTGCGCCGATGCTTCTTTCACTACATCAAGTTCCCGGATCGCGACACGATGCAGGCCATCGTTGACGTTCATCACCCGGGACTGAAGAAGCAGCTTCTGAAGGACGCGATGGATTCGTTCTATCAGATTCGCGAAATGCCGGGTTTGAAGAAAAAACCGTCCACCTCGGAGTTGCTCGACTGGCTCAAGCTGCTGATGGCCGAGGACATTCCGCCGGAAGCGCTGCGCTCGCAGGATTCCAAGGCGGTGATCCCTCCGTTGCACGGTGCATTGCTCAAAAATGAGCAGGACGTTCACTTGTTCGAGCGGCTGATCTTCATGGCCCGCCAGAATCGCTGAATCAGCCAAGCTTGCAGACCATGACCGCGCACCAATCCGGCTTGGCGATTGCCATCCTCCCACCGTGTGGTCAACTCCAGCGCTCCGATGACCTGGCTTGAACCCGTCACGCTGAGTGGGCGCCACGCGCGGCTCGAACCGCTGCTCCCCGAGCACGAGGCGGCGCTTGCCGCGGCCACGGCGGATGGCGAACTTTGGAATCTCTGGTACACCACAGTCCCGCGGGCAGATGCGGTCGGAACCGAAATCGAGCGCAGGCTCGGCTTGCAACGCGCAGGCTCGATGCTGCCGTTTGCGGTTCGTGACCTCGCTAGCGGCGAGCTCGTCGGCATGACGACCTACATGAATGTCGACGCGTCCAATCGTCGTGTCGAGATTGGCTCGACCTGGTACGCAAAACGTGTGCAGCGCAGTGCGCTCAATACCGAGTGCAAGCTGATGCTGTTGCGCCATGCATTTGAGCAACTCGAGTGCATCGCGGTCGAACTGCGCACGCATTTCATGAACAGGCAAAGCCGCAACGCAATCGAACGGCTCGGAGCCAAGCTCGATGGCGTCCTGCGCAACCATATGTTGATGCCCAACGGTTCGATGCGAGACACTGCGGTGTACAGCATCACTGCCGCGGAGTGGCCGGCAGTGCGCGCCAACCTGGAATGGCAGCTGGCTCGCCCTAGAGCGATGCCCGGCACCCAAGGAGCCTGACATGCTGATCGATTTCTTCCTGCATTTGCGAGTGTCCAAACTGCCGGTCTCGATCAAGGAATTCCTGATGCTGCTCGAGGCAATGGCCAAGCAGGTGATCGGGCCGTCGATCGACGAATTCTATTTCCTTGCTCGTGCAACGATGGTCAAGGATGAGCGCAACTTCGACAAGTTTGACAAGGCCTTTGGCGCCTATTTCAAGGGGGTCTCTGCGCTGCCGACCGAGGCCTTCGACCTGCCGCTCGACTGGCTCAAACGGATGTCGCAGCGTCAGTTCACTGCGGAAGAAAAAGCCGCAATCGAAGCCATGGGTGGTCTGGACAAGCTGATCGAGCGGCTCAAGGAATTGCTCGAGGAGCAGAAAAAGCGGCACGAGGGCGGCAACAAGTGGATCGGCACGAATGGCACCTCGCCGTTCGGCAATGGCGGGTACAACCCGGAGGGCATCCGCGTGGGCGGACCGTCCGCAGGCAATCGCACCGCGGTCAAGGTCTGGGAACAGCGCGCCTACCGCGACTACGATGACCAGGTTGAGCTAGGTACGCGCAACATCAAGGTGGCGCTACGCCGTCTACGCCGCTTCGCACGCGAGGGCGCGGAAGAAGAGCTCGATCTGGACGGCACGATCACCAACACCGCTCGCAACGCGGGTTATCTCGATATCCGGATGCAGCCGGAGCGTCACAACACGATCAAAGTGCTGATGCTGCTCGATGTCGGCGGCACAATGGATGACCACATCAAACAAACCGAAGAACTGTTCTCGGCGACCAAGAGCGAATTTAAGCACCTGGAGTTCTACTACTTCCACAACTGTGTCTATGACCACCTGTGGAAGAACAATCGTCGCCGCCACTCGGAGCGGTTCGCCACCTGGGACATCATTCGCAAGTACAACCAGGACTACCGGTTGATTTTCGTCGGGGACGCGACCATGAGTCCCTATGAGATTCTGCAACCGGGAGGCTCGGTTGAGTACAACAACGAGGAGCCGGGCGCGATGTGGCTGCGCCGGCTGGTCGAGCGCTTTCCCAAGTTCGCCTGGCTCAATCCGGAACCCGAAGGGGTCTGGGAGTATCGTCAGTCGATCGCGGTCATCAAGCAGATCCTGCATAACCGGATGTATCCGGTCACGATTCAGGGGCTTGAGCGCGCGATGCGCGAACTGACCAAGTAGCGTCTTACCGGCGCTCGCAGCGACATCTCAGAGGCGTAGCCGCTTAGATTGAAAACACGTCTGCGTCGCCGAAAGCTTTGCGAATGTCGCGAATCCAGAGCCCCGAACGCAACTGATAGTCGCGCTGCAAAACCGCCTCTCGTTCCCGCAAGGCTTGCCAGGGTACCGACAGCATCGGCCCGTTGAAGGCGAAGACGATGCGATTGCCCTCCTCGGTCGAAGGCAGTGCAAACATCCGACCGTCGAACGCCCGCGCGATTCTGTCCAGGTTGGGTGCAAAGGTATCGTGCTCGCCAAACAGGTTGATCACACAAATCCCCGGCTCGGCAAGCGCCTTGCGACAGGCACAATAAAACCCGAGAGAGTCGAGCACAGGGCCACGCGCATGCATGTCGTACAGGTCAACCTGCAAGACACCGTAGCGCTTGTGTTCGGCGGGACGATCCAGAAAGTCGCCGGCATCCGCGTGAACGATCGTCAACCTTGCCTCCTCACGAGGCAAGGCGAACCAGTCATGGGCAGTTTCGATCACTGCAGCGCCGATTTCGACCACCGTGACCCTGCTATCAGGCAACCGGGCCAGGCTGTAGCGCGTCAGGGATCCCGCCCCAAGACCGAGCTGCAAGATGTGCTCCGGCGGCTCAAGGAATAGCAGCCAGCCCATCATTCGGCGAACGTACTCAAGCACCAGAAGTTCGGGCCTGGAGATCCGCATTGCGCCCTGCACCCAGGGTGAGCCGAAATGCAGGCAACGGATACCGTCAGACTCCGACAACGTGATCGGAATCTGATTGTTTTGTGAGCGCCTCATCCTGCACCCTTTCGATGGTTCGACAAGGCCTGTTGCCAGACTTCGAGCTTTTTCTCGAAGCTGACTGAGGCATACGCCGGGCTGGTTGACGGCAGCACGCTAGTCTGAAGCCCTCGGGCTCGAAACCACGGCTCCGAACGGGCCGCGGTACGCCCATTGAACAATACCCGTTCGAGCGCTGGAGCGTGCTCGTTCAGCGCCTGAAGGTCATTGGCCAGTGGATCGCGGATCGCAGAATCCAGACTGCCGGTGCGTCTGCAAGTTGCGAGCACATCCCAAAGTGCAACGCGATGTCTTCTCAGACAGGCATAGCGCTCTTCGAATGGCAGCGAGGTCAACGGCGCATCCAGAACGGCCGCAAGAATCGGCCAAAACTGATTGCGTGGATGCGCATAGTAATGCCCGGCCTGCAACGATGCGGCCCCGGGGAAACTGCCGAGGATGATCGTGCACGCGCGGTGATCGAGCACAGGCTCGAGACCGCGCAACCGGGCGAGCGTCATGCGCCGCGGGTCAACGCGAGCAGCATTTCATTGACTCGCCGCACGAACCCGGGTGGATCCTCAAGCTGCCCACCTTCGGCCAAAACCGCCTGGTCGAACAAGAGCTGAGCCCAATCGTCGAACCGGTCCTGCTCCTCGTTGAGGCGCTGCACCAGTGGGTGACCGGGGTTGACCTCAAGAATCGGGCGACGCTCTGGTGCGCTCTGCCCGGCCTGGCGCAGCAATCGCTCCAAATGGCCGCTGATCTCTCCCTCATCAGACACCAGACAAGCCGGTGAATCGGTCAGGCGCGAGGTAATCCGCACGTCTTTGACCCGTTCGCCAAGCGCGCCCTTGACGCGCTCGACCAGCGGTTTGAACTCCTCGGCGACCTTCTGTGCCTGCTCCTTTTCTTGCTCATCCTCGAGCTTGCCAAGATCCAGGTCACCACGTGCGACCGAGACCAGCGGTTTTCCGTCAAAATCATTGAGGAACGACAGCATCCACTCGTCGACCCGGTCGGTCAGCAGCACGACCTCGACACCCTTCTTGCGGAAAACTTCCAGATGCGGGCTGTTGCGCGCGGCAGCAGGATTTTCTGCGGTGACGTAATAGATGCTGTCCTGCCCTTCTTTCATCCGCGCGATGTACTCTGCCAGCGAGACGGTCTGTGCGGAACCCTCGCTGCTGGTCGTCGCGAAACGCAGCAGAGCAGCAATCTTTTCCTTGTTACCGAAGTCTTCGCCGAGACCTTCCTTGAGGACCTGACCGAATTCGTTCCAGAACGTCGTGTACTTGTCTTTGTCGTTCTCCGCCAGATCTTCGAGCATCGACAAGACCCGGCGCGTGCAGCCTTCTCGGATCGCACGCACATCGCGGCTTTCCTGAAGGATCTCGCGCGAAACGTTCAGCGGAAGATCCGCTGAATCCACCACCCCGCGCACAAAGCGCAAGTAGACCGGCATCAATTGCTCGGCGTCATCCATGATGAAGACCCGACGCACGTAGAGCTTGATACCGCGTCGCTGCTGACGATCCCAGAGATCGAACGGCGCCTTTGAGGGCAGGTACAGCAACTGCGTGTACTCGCTGCGTCCTTCAACCCGATTGTGCGTCCATGCGAGCGGCTCGCCGCCGTCATGGGCGATGTGCTGGTAAAACGCTTTGTACTGCTCGTCGTCGATCTCCGACTTACTGCGGCTCCAAAGCGCACTGGCCTGATTGACCGTCTCGAGCTCGTCAAGCTGCTTGTGTTCGGAGCTGTCTTTGTCCCACTCCTCCTTGCACATCAGGATCGGCAAGGAGATGTGATCGGAATACTTGCGAATGATCGCCTTGAGCTTCCAGCCCGAGAGCAACTCATCGAGCGTCGGCCCCTCGTCAGCGCCAGCGCCGGCATCGTCCTGACGAAGGTGCAGGATCACCTCGGTTCCGCGGGCAGGCCTGTCGATCGTCTCGATCGTGAATTCGCCGCTCCCGTCGGACTCCCAGCGAACGCCTTCGGCCTCTTCGGTTCCGGCACGGCGCGTTAGTACCGTGACCTTGTCAGCCACGATGAAGGACGAATAGAAACCGACCCCGAACTGCCCGATCAACTGAGAGTCGCGGGCCTGATCGCCAGTCAGCTTGCCAAAAAATTCGCGCGTTCCGGAGCGCGCAATCGTACCCAGATGGTCGATGACTTCCTGGCGTGACATGCCGATGCCGTTGTCGGCGATCGTGATCGTCCTTGCGTTGCGATCAAAGCCGATACGAATCGCAAGCTCCGCGTCGCCCTGGAAGAGATCCGGTTTGTCGATTGCTTCG
>JALRBB010000526.1 GCA_023257915.1 Quisquiliibacterium sp.
ATCGGCGGCTTCGGCGCGTTGTTCGAAGTGCCCAAGCGCTACAAGGAGCCGGTTCTGGTCTCCGGGACCGACGGCGTCGGCACCAAGCTCAAGCTTGCGTTTGCCTTGAACCGGCACGACACGGTGGGTGTCGACCTGGTCGGCATGAGTGTCAATGACATCCTGGTGCAGGGCGCAGAGCCGCTGTTCTTTCTGGACTACTTTGCCTGTGGCCGGCTGCATGTCGACACCGCTGCGGCGGTCGTCGCCGGCATTGCCAGCGGCTGCGAGCAGGCTGGCTGCGCGCTGATCGGTGGCGAGACGGCCGAAATGCCGGGCATGTACCCGGACGGTGAATACGACCTGGCCGGATTTGCAGTCGGTGCGGTTGAGAAGTCCGCGATCATCGACGGGCGTGGCATTGCGCCTGGCGACGTGGTGCTCGGGCTGGCGTCCAATGGCGCACACTCCAACGGCTATTCGCTTGTTCGTCGCGTCATCGAACGTGCCTGGGGTCGGATTGATGCACCGCAGATGAACGATGCCTTCGGCGAGGGCAGTTTCGCCGATGCGGTGATGGCGCCCACCCGGATTTACGTCAAGCCGCTGCTCTCGCTGATGGGCCGGCTGCAGGTCAAGGGGCTGGCGCACATCACGGGTGGCGGCCTTGTCGAGAATGTGCCGCGGGTATTGCCCCAGGGGGTGCAGGCGCGGCTGCATCGTGACGCCTGGCAGTGGCCGCCCTTGTTTGGCTGGTTGCAGCAGCAGGGCGCGATCGCCGATGACGAAATGCACCGGGTGTTCAACTGCGGCATCGGCATGGTGCTGGTTGTGGCGGCGGCGGACGCGCAAGCGGCGCTGGACTTCCTGCAGGCAGCTGGTGAGCGGGTCTGGCGCATCGGCGAGATCGTCGAACGTGAGAAGGATGCTGCGCATACCGTCGTGCTCTGACTCACTTTTGACGCTGCGGGGCTTGCCCGGCGGTCGGCTCCTCACGCGCCAAGGCGCGAGAACCTGGCGAGCGGCGTTTTTGCAGATCCTCCTTGGGTTGGGTGTTGTCCAGGCCTCGTCCGTCGTGATGGCTGCGCCGCAGCCACACTATCGGCTCGAGCTCGAGGCACCCGCCGAAATGCTTGCCGATCTGCGCAACAAGACGCTGCTCGGGCGCTGGCGAACGGATCAGGACTTCGAGCGCACGCAACTCCCGCTGTTTATCGAGCGCATGCGCGAGGAGGCGATCGCAATCGCGCAGGCGGCGGGATATTTTTCTGCCAAGGTCAGCATCGAGCGCAAGCCCGATGCCGGCGATCCTGCCCTGCCGGTCGTGCGGGTGGTGCTCGATGCTGGTGCGCGGACCACCGTCAATCTCGTCGAGTTGCGACTGGACGGCGCGGCAAGCGCGGATGCTGCGCTTGAAAAACGCCTTCGCGATGCCTGGCCATTGGCCGAAGGCAGTTTCTTCCAGGCCTCGGCCTGGGAGACTGGCAAGCGCCTGCTGATCGAGCAACTGCAACAGCAGGGCTATCTGCGCGCCCGGGTTGCGCAAAGTCGTGCGGCGGTTGATCCGGAACTGACCGCAGCATCGCTGCGCTTGACGATCGACAGCGGCCCGCGCCTGAAGTTTGGTGAGCCGCGGATCTCGGGAAACCAACGCTATCCGCAGAGCATCGTCTCCGATCTGATGCCCTGGGGACGAGGTGATCCCTACACCTTCGACGCCTTGCAAACCTTGCAAGATCGACTGCGTATCGATGGCCATTACACCAGCGCAACGATCCTGCCTGACCTGGAAGCTGTCGCCGCCGACCCAGCGCGCGAAGATGTGCCCATCGACATCCGGGTACGCGAACGGCGCACGCAGCGGATCACGACCGGTTTGGGCTTTTCGACCGACAAGGGCGCGCGTGGCCTGGCCGGGTACGACCATTACAACGTGCTGAACCGGGGTTGGATTGCGCAAACCGGCGTGCAGGCTGAGACAGTGCAGTACCTGCTATTCGCGAATGTGCGCACGCCGACCAACCCCGCCGGGCATTACTATCGCGCCGGCGCGCGCACCACGCGGCTTGATGTGCAAAACGAGCTGACCGACTCGGGTTCGGTCTATTTCGGTCGCGGCAAGCGGGGTGACCGGATCGAGCACTTTGTGTCGCTGCAACAGCAGTTCGAGCAACGCGAAGTCGCCAGTAACAGTGGCCCGATCATCGACAGTGCCTCGGCGACCAGCCTGGCCTACGCCTGGACCATGCGCGATCTCGACTCAGACATTGATCCGCGCGCCGGGCTTGCGATCAACAGCCAGGTGTCGGGTGGCTTTTCGGGCAGCCTGTCGACCAGCCGTACCTTCGCGCGCTTGTATGCGCGTGTCACGCATTTCCTTCCGATGCCGCAGCAGTCGCGTCTGGCGGGCGGGTTGCTGATCTCGCGTGTGGAGGCCGGTTGGGTCAGTGCGCGATCGCGTCAGGACATTCCGGGCGAGAACCTGTTTCGAGCCGGCGGTACGAATTCGGTGCGCGGCTATCCCTACCTGGGCCTTGGCCTGCCGGAAGGCAATGCGATCGTCGGCGGTCGGGTATTGGGAGTTGCCAGCCTCGAGTATCAGCATCCGATCAGCGGACCGTGGGCCGGTGCGGTATTTGCCGACATCGGTAACGCGGCGGACAGTTGGCGCGGTTTTCGTGTGGCACGCGGCCTTGGAGTCGGCGTGCGCTGGCGTTCGCCGGTCGGTCCGATCAACGTGGATGTCGCACATGGGGACCAGGCCGATCGCTGGCGCTTTCACCTGTCGGTGGGCTACAGCTTTTGACGATGAAGACACGCCTTGCTCTGGCCACGGTCGCCGCGCTTGCGGTGGCGGTGGTGCTTCTCGGATGGTGGGTCGGTCGAGCCGAGTTTCTGCGATTCGCGCTTGAGCGGGCAGTACTCGCCAGCGACGGCAGACTCAGCGTCGAGCAGGTCGACGGCAGCCTGTTCGACGGGTTCCAGATCGGTCGCTTGACTTGGCGCGAGGCCGGCGATCCGGCCAGGCCGGGCGAGGCCTTGCAACTCGATCTGCGCGGCGTGCGGGTTGGCTGGCAGCCGATGTCGCTGCTTCGCGGCGAGTTGGACATCACCGAGCTCGCCGCAGCAACGATCCGGGTTGCGCTTCCTCCCGGTGGCAAGGGCGACAAGCTAGTGGCGCTGCCCGCATCGATGGCGCTTGCGTTCGGGCTGCGGCTGCGCGAGGTGCGCATCGGGCGGCTCGAGCTGCAAGCGTCGGGCGAGGCACCAGTCACGCTCGAGGAGATCGCGGCAGCCATGCGGTATCGGTCTGGCGCCCTGCAGCTCGAACACTTGCGCTTGCGTCACGAGCTCGGCGCACTGCGGCTTCGCGGAACGATCAGCGATGCGGCACCGTATCGGCTGCAGCTCGCAGTTCAGGCGGCGCCGCAATGGCGTCAGGTGGTGCTCTCGGGTCTTGTCTATGGCGAGTTGGAGCATTTGCAGGCCAGGATCGCGGCAGCTGTGCCCGCGCCACCCGCAGGGCTGCCCGGGGCGGCTGGCCAGCGCACCACTGGGCCTGCGGAGCCTGGTTTTTTGTCCGCCTCGTTCGAGTTGCGTCCGTTTGAGGCGCAGCCGCTTGGGCCGGTCAGCCTGCAATTCAGGCAGATCGATCCGAAGCAGCTTGGCATCGATCTGGGCGCCGAGATGCGGCTCGAGGGCTCGGGCGGCATCGAGCTGAGGCTGCCGAACGACGGTGCCGAGTTGCGCGTCAAGGGGGATCTGCAGATCGTGAACGCGCTGCCTGGCCGTCTGAGCGAACAGCGGCTGCCGCTGGAAGGTCTGCGTGCGCAGTTGCGCTGGCAGGCATCCAGCCTCGAGATCGATGCACTGGCACTGACGCTTTCCGCAGGCGGACAGGTTGACGCGTCCGGTTCGCTGGATTTTGGCCGCCAGCTCACGCTTGCCGGTGTGTCGATTCCGCAGCCGAGCCTGGCTGTGCAGATCGCCGGCCTCGATCTGAGTCAGTTCGTCAGTGATGTAGCCGCCAGCCGAATCGCTGGCAGCGTCCGGTTCGATGAGCGCAACGCCGATCTCGAGCTTGCGGATTCGCTGCTCGGTGGCGTGATGGTGTCGGCTCGTGCGCGGGTCGGTGAGCAGTCGCTCGCGCTGGAACGCCTGCGACTGCAGGGCGTACCGGGTATGGAAGCAGCCGCAATCGAACTTTCCGGCGATCTCGGTCTGCGTGCGCCCTATCCGGCGCGGGTGCAGGGCAGCTTCACGCAGCTCGATCCTGCCCGGATTGCGCTAACCCTGGGGCGCTTTGGCCTGCTGTCAGCTGCGCGTCCGGCAGCCCGGACCGGGAAAGACGAGCCGCCTGCCTGGGTCGATACGATGGCACGCCTGCCCGGTAGCCTCGCTGGGCAGCTGAGCGTGGTCGCCGAACTCACCGGACCCAACGACCGGCCGCTGCGCGTCACCCTGCAAGCCTTGTCCGGAACGCTTGTCGGACTGCCGGTGCAGGCAACGGGCCGGGCGAGTCTGATCGGCACGCGAATCGACGACAGCCTGCTCGAGCTGTCGCTGGGACGCACATCCGTGTCGGCAAGGGGCGCCTTCGGTCGTGCCGAGGATGCGCTGTCGTTGAAGCTGCGCGCCGCAGACCTGTCACAGCTTGCCAGCCTGATCGGAGATGCGAGGCTGGCTGGTGCCGCCGAACTCGATGGAACGATTCGCGGCAGCCTGGATGCGCCGTCCTTGCACGTCACGGCAAGCGCAAAGGATCTCCGGCTGCCCGGAGATCTGCGGATCGGATCGATCGCCTTGCAGGCCGTGGTTCCCGCCTTGTCGCAAAACGCCACCGACAGCCAGCTGCGGATCCGGCTCGATGCGCGCCGCCTCGCGCTCGGCGGGCGCGATGCGTCACAGCTGCAGGTCGCATTCGATGGCAGCCTGGGCGAGCATCGCTTTACGATCGATGCCAGCGGGCAGGGACTGGCGTTGACGCTGGCCGGTCAGGGCGGCTATCGCGAGCGCTGGAATGCGCGCATCGAGCGTTTGTCCACGCAGGGACTGCTTGAGCTGCGCGCCACGTCGCCGATGGCCCTGACAATCGGGCCGCAGGGGGCGCAGCTCGCTGGCGCGGCGTTCAGCACCGGATTTTCCACGCTCGAGATCGCGCAGGCCAGCTGGCGAGATGGGCAGTTTTCGCTCGATGCGAGCGCGCTGGTCGAGCGGCTTGGACCGCTGCTGGCAAGCTTGCGCAGGCTGTCGCAGCCCGCGGGTCGTGACACGCAGGATGCGCAGGCGCCGACCGAAATCGCCGAACTTGGGATGCGCATCGAGACCAGGCTCGTGGGCAGGTCGCTGGACGATCTGAGTGGCCTGATCGCGGTAGCGCTGATCGCTCCGGCCGATGTGCCAGCGCACGGCGAAGTCAGACTCGATCTCGCGCAGGGTGTGCGTGCCGGGCGCGTGGATCTGCGCCTGCCGTCGCTGGCGTTTACGAACCGGTTGATCGGACCGGAATGGCAGTTCGACGGCAGCCTGCAGTTCGCCGGCGATGTCGCCGGCACGCTCGCGCAGCCGCGGCTCGTCGGAGAGATCCGCGGTGAGCGTCTTCGACTCGAGCAGCGCGCGATGGGCTGGCGTCTTGGTGACGGCCGGCTGCTCGGGCGTTTTGATGGCGAGCGTCTGAGGATTGAATCGTTGACGATGGCGTCACTGGCCAAGGGCGGCGGTTCGGTGCAGATGCGCGGCGAGGTCGAGGTCGCGACCTTGCAGGGAAGCTTCGCGTTCAACGCAAACCGGCTGGTCGTTCCGATCGGCCCCGGTCAGCGGATCGTGCTGTCCGGGGATGCGACCACGAACAGCGATCGTGGCCGCTTGCGGCTGCAAGGCCAGTTGAAGGTGGATGAGGGGCGGATCGAACTGGTCGGTGGCGATGCACCGAAACTGCCTGCCGATGTCGTCGTCAAGGGGGCTGAAGCGTCGCGCGCGGCGCCGACCACCCCCGACGGCCAGCCGCTGATGATCGAAGCCGACCTGAAGCTTGCACTGGGCGACAAGCTGCATGTCCATGGCAGCGGGCTCGACGCACGTCTTGCCGGCGAGCTGGCGTTACGTGGTGCCTTGCCTGATGCTCCATTGGCCAGGGGGACGGTGCAGGTCCGTGACGGCACGTTCACGGCCTATGGCCGTGAACTGCAGATCACCCGCGGGCGCGTGATCTTCAATGGTCCGCTCGACAATCCGGTGCTCGATATCGTCGCGTTGCGCCGCGAGCAGGCAGTCGAGGCCGGAGTGACGGTGAGCGGCACGGTGCTGTCGCCGAAAATCCGGCTCACCTCCAACCCGGACGTGCCGGATGCCGAAAAGTTGTCCTGGCTGGTCCTGGGGCAGGGGCTCGAGGGAGCCCAGGGTGCCGCGCAGATCGCCGCCTTGCAGGCGGCCGCGTCGACCTTGTTCGGCTCCAATGACGGCAGCATGAGCGGTGGTCTGCGCAGCTCACTCGGGCTGGACGTGCTGACGGTGCGCAGCGCGGGTTCGGGTGGAACGGGGCTTGCGCCAAGGGGCTTTGGCGAGTCGGATCCCTTCCCGGGCCAACTCGGGCAAGCTGCTCGCGCTCCGGCCGGGGCGGCTGGCAGCGCATCGGACAATGTGATCGCGGTGGGCAAGCGGCTGGGCTCGAAGCTGCTGCTCAGCTATGAGCAGGGCTTGCAGGGAACCTGGTCGCTGCTGCGTCTTCAGTACGATCTAACGCGGCGCCTGTCGCTGCGGGCGCAGACCGGCACGCAGACCGCGTTCGACATCCTGATGCGCTATCCGTTCGACTGAGGAGCGTCGAGACGCAGCCGTGCTGCGAGATCCGCGACGATGGTCTCGACCGGTTGCGCGATGTCCGCGAACAACGCGTCGCCTGGCGTTTCGAGCGTCTCGAACTGACTGCGCAGCAGGCTGGACGGCATGTAGGCGTGGCTGCGCAAGGCCAGTCGCTGCTCGATCAGCTCGAAGCTGCCCTGCAGATGGATAAAGCACACCTTATGCATCCTCGCCGCCAGTCGATCGCGATACACCTGTCGCAGCGCCGAGCAGGCGAGCACAACGGGACGCCGCTTGGCGGCGCTATGTCGTAGGAGCGAGTTCAGGCGATCCAGCCAGGGCCAGCGGTCGGCATCCTGTAGCGGTGTGCCGGCGCGCATCTTGTCGACATTGGTCTGCGGATGAAAGCGGTCGGCGTCCTGAAACTCCCAGCCAAGACGTTGCGCCAGCGCCTGCCCGACGGTGCTTTTGCCGCAACCGGATACCCCCATCACGACGATTGCGCCTGGCATCGCGCCAGTGACTGGAGATGGCGCGCTCATGCATTGCCCGCTTTGGTGGCATGCCCGCCGAAGCCCTTGCGCATCAACGCAAGCAGGCGGTTTGCGGTGTCGGCCTTGCCTTGGGAATCAAAGCGGCTCATCAGTGCCAGCGCGATGACAGGAGCCGGGGTGCCTTGCCGGATCGCCTCGTCGATTGTCCAGCGTCCCTCGCCGGAGTCGGACACGAAGGGCGCGACGCTGTCGAGCGCCTGCGGATCGTTCAGCGCATCGGCGGTCAGGTCCAGCAGCCAGGATCGAATCACGCTGCCCTGCTGCCATAAGCGGCCGATACGGGCCAGGTCGAGATCGAATTCGCGGCGGCCCTCGAGTAGCGCAAAGCCTTCGGCGATCGCCTGCATCATCCCGTACTCGATGCCGTTGTGGATCATCTTGACGAAATGGCCGGCACCGCTAGGACCGCAGTGCATCCAGCCGTCATCGCCTTCCGGTGCAAGTGCCTGCGCGAAGGGGCGTGCGCGCTCAAGCGCCCGCGCGCTGCCTCCAAACGACAGGCAGTAACCGTTCGCCAGCCCCCAGACTCCGCCCGAAACGCCGCAATCCAGGTAGTCGATGCCGTGGCTCGCCGACTGGCTGGCCCGGCGTTGCGAATCGAGATAGTTGGAGTTCCCGCCTTCGACAATCGTGTCGGTATCGCCAAGCATGGTCCACAGGTCGATCAGTGTCTTGTCTGTGATCTCGCCGGCCGGCAACATCACCCAAACCAGCCTGCCCGGTTCGCCACTGGCAACGGGTGGCAGCGCCCCGAGCAAGGCGGCCAGGCTGTCGTGCGTTTGCACGCCTGGTTCTGCAGCCAGTTCGGCGCGCGCCTGTTCGCTGGCATCGAAGCCGTGGACCTGGATACCGGCTCGGGCCATTCGGCGCGACATGTTCGCGCCCATGCGACCGAGACCAATCATACCGATCGAGTACGTGGGGTGGCTCATCGAAATTCCTGCACCTTCTGGAGTACCTGGGAGGCTGCATCCGGCGCGAGGCAATCGACGACGATCCGCTCCGGCATCGAGCGTAGCCAGGTGAGCTGGCGCTTGGCCAGTTGGCGAGTCGCGGCAATCGCGCGCTGGACTGCAGTCGCGAGATCATACTGGCCATCGAGGTGTTCCCAGATCTGCCGGTAGCCGACACTGCGTATCGACGGCATCGATGGGTCCAGGTCGCTGCGGTTGCGCAGCGCGCGCACCTCGTCGACCAAGCCTGCGGCGATCATGGCCTCGAAGCGCTGCGCGATCCGCTGGTGCAGCACGCTGCGATCGGAGGGCTCGAGCGCGATCGTCAGCCAGCGGC
Organism: Quisquiliibacterium sp.; assembly: GCA_023257915.1. GTDB lineage: Bacteria > Pseudomonadota > Gammaproteobacteria > Burkholderiales > Burkholderiaceae_E > Quisquiliibacterium. Next base: position 8,625 of record JALRBB010000526.1, read on the forward strand.
GGGCCGCAGTCTGCGCAGGCTGCGCCTCGAGCAAGGCTGACATTGGCGCGCCAGTGATTTCGATGATCTCCAGCGCACGCTGAATACGCTGCGCATCCCCGGGTTGCAGGCGGGCCGCGGTGACCGGGTCGAGCGCTGCAAGCCGGGCGTGCATGGCCGGCCAACCGATGCGCGCCGCCTGCTCGTCGAGGCGGGCACGAACCTGCGGGTCGGCGCCGGGCAGCGCATGCAAGCCGCGCGTCAATGCCCGCGCGTACAGCATCGTGCCTCCGACCAGCAGCGCCAGCCGCGCGCGCGCGCCGATTTCGTCGATCAGCCTTTGCGCATCCTGCGCAAAACGCGCCGCCGAGTAGCTCTGCACCGGATCGAGAATGTCGATCAGGTGATGTACGACTGCATGTCGCTCGGCGGGCGAGGGCTTGGCAGTGCCGATGTCCATGCCACGATAGATCTGCGCCGAGTCGACGCTGATGATCTCGCTGTGCAGCGCCTGCGCGACATGCATCGCCGCCGCGCTCTTGCCCGAGGCGGTCGGTCCGAGAATCAGGACCCCGCTGACCGGCACCTCGCTCATCGACCGCGAAGGAACCAGCGATCGAGTTCCTGCAGCGAAACCTGCACCCAGGTTGGACGGCCGTGGTTGCACTGGTCGGCGCCGGCGGTCGTTTCCATTTCTCGCAACAGGGCGTTCATCTCGGGCAGACTGAGCCGGCGATTGGCCCGCACCGCTGCGTGGCAGGCCATCGATGCGAGTAAGGCATCGCGGCGCTCGGTGAGTGCGCGGGCGCTGCCAGCCTCGCGCAGTTCGGCAAGGACTGACCGCGCCAGTGCCGCCGCGTCCGCGCTCGCAAGTTCGGCGGGAACCGCTCGCACCGCGATTGCGGTCGGTCCGATCAACGAGAGCTCCAGACCCAGCGCCGCTAGCGTCTCGGCGCTCTCCTCGACCAGGCTCGCCTCGAGGGCTTCGGCACGAAAGGTGGCCGGAATCAGCAGCGGCTGACGTGCAATCTCGCGGGCATCGAGCGCGCGCTTCAAGCGCTCATAGACGACTCGCTCATGGGCCGCGTGCATGTCGACCAGCACTAGACCGGTAGCGTTCTGGGCAAGGATGTAGATGCCGTGCAGTTGCGCGATCGCATAGCCGAGCGGCGGTATTTCTGAGGTTTGCGGCGATGCATCCCGGGCAGCATAGTCGGAACCTGGATCGCCGTCCCGGACTGTCGGAGGGTTTAGTGCCGGGTCGGGCGCATAAAAGGCCATCGCGGCGCTGGGAGTAAACCGCGGGCCGCCCGGGCCGGCACTGGCGATCGGCAGTTGTCGCTGCGCCGCCGGGAAGGCGATCGGGCCCGGTTGCAGTGAGGCAGGGCTTGCCGCCGCCCCCGCGCCCGCCCAGTCGGGCTGGATTGCTTGCTGCCCCGGGCCGGTGCCGGCCAGCACCGGATGCCCGGTAGCGGTCGCGCGCAACGCGTCGCGCACCGTGTGGAACACCAGGCGGTGGACCGCCTGCGAGTCGCGAAAGCGCACCTCGACCTTGGCCGGGTGCACATTGACGTCGACCAGCGCCGGGTCGATCCGCAGGAACAGCACGTAGGCGGGATGCCGATCGCCATGCAGCACATCGCTGTAGGCCTGACGCACCGCGTGCGACAGCAGCCTGTCGCGCACAAAGCGTCCGTTCACATAGACGAACTGGCGGTCGGCGCGGGCGCGGTTCACGGTCGGCAGGCCCAGCAGCCCGGCCAAGGACAGACCCGCACTGCCGGAGTCGATGATCCGGTGGGCATCCGAGTAGTCGTCGCCCAGACCGGCCAGCGCACGCGCCTGCCAGGATCCGCGCGACATTTGTTCGGTGCGACGCCCGTCGATGCGCAGCGAAAACGCAATCTGCGGATGCGCAAGTGCAACCCTGCGCAGCGCGTCTACGCAGTGCGCGGTTTCCGTGCCCTGGGATTTCAGGAACTTGCGTCGCGCCGGCGTGTGCGAATACAGCTCATGTACCTCGACCGTCGTGCCACGGGTACCGGCCGCCGGGGCGATCTGCCCGTCGAGGGAATCGATCACGCAGGCATGTTCCGCATCGCCGGTGCGCGACGTGATGCGGACTCGCGCAACTGAGGCGATCGATGCAAGTGCCTCGCCGCGAAAACCGAGCGTGCCGACCCGTTCGAGTTCGGCTAGCGAATCGATCTTGCTGGTCGCATGCCGGGTCAGCGCCAGCGCGAGCTCATCGGCCGGAATCCCGCAACCGTCGTCGCTGACCGCAACCCGACGCACGCCCCCCTCGTCGATCTGCAGTTCGATTTGGGTGGCGCCGGAATCGATCGCGTTCTCGAGCAATTCCTTGACCACCGAGGCTGGTCGCTCGACAACTTCGCCGGCGGCGATCTGGCTGATCAGCGTATCGGCGAGCGCGCGGATGGGGCGCCGGTCTGGCGTCTGCGGGGAATTCATGCGAGGGCCGGCGTGGGCAGTCGCCCGGATGGCGGAAACGATCGGCTGATTATATCGGCCGGCGTCGGTCAGCGGTTACACTGGGTCGCTATCCCGCACGCTGGTATGGGCGCTGCGGTGCCGCGCGGCGCGCAGCCTGCGGCCCGTAGCCCTCAAGCCGTGCTGCCCTTAAGCCCTGTTGCGAAATCGTGAGCGCGAAAACGACCCCATGGACCTTTCCCAGCTGATCGATATCTTTCTGCACCTGGATCGCCACCTGGTCGAGGTGGTCGCGCAGTACGGCGCCTGGGTGTATGCGCTGTTGTTTCTGATCATCTTCGTCGAAACCGGCCTGGTCGTGATGCCGTTCCTGCCAGGAGACTCGCTGCTGTTCGTGGCCGGCACGATTGCCGGTGTCGGCGGCATGAGTCTGCCGATGCTGCTGGTGTTACTGACCATCGCCGCGGTGCTGGGCGACGCGCTGAACTACTCGGTGGGGCGCCACTTCGGGCCGCGCGTCTTTGCTTGGGAGCAGTCACGATGGTTCAACCGGGCCGCGTTTGAGCGCACGCACGCGTTTTATGAACAGCATGGTGCGATCACGATCATCGTCGCGCGCTTTCTTCCGTTTGTGCGCACCTTCGCGCCGTTTGTCGCCGGCATTGCGCAGATGACGTATCCGAAGTTCGCGCTGTACAACGTGGTCGGCGCAGTGTTGTGGGTGTTTAGCCTGTGTACGCTGGGTTACCTGATCGGAAACACCGCTTGGGTCAAAGCGCACTTTCAGTGGGTGACGCTCGCGTTCATCATCATCCCCGGACTACCAGCGGTGTTCGAGGTCTTGCGGCACTGGAGCCGGGCGCGCCTGGCAGCGAGAAACGCGCGGCGCTGAGTCACGCGAGGTGGTTCAGGCGCTTGCCCGTGTACCTCAGATTGGAATGATTTTCGGCCGGCTTGAATTGAGCGGGAGCCGTCAGGCAGGCGACAGCCCGGCACGAATACGCTTGTGATCCCGTTCATGGGGGATACCATGAAGTTTTTGCGGTCCGGAACATGCGAATCCTGGTAAT
>JALRBB010000090.1 GCA_023257915.1 Quisquiliibacterium sp.
GGCCAAGCAACAGCGAGGCCAGCAACTGCTGGATCAGTCGAGACACAGCCTGGAACCCGCCGGCCGCTTCCGAGGCCTGTGCCTGCAGCCCGAGAAACTCGCGTTGCTTGATCTGCCAACGGCGATGAATATCGCGCAACATGCCCATCGACTCGATGACCTGGGCATTGCGCAGACTGCCATCGGCATACTGCTGTGCACCGATGGCGGCACGATTGGCCTGCGACAACGGCTTGGAAGTACTTCGTTCGGTCATCCAAGCGACCAGGGTTTGCAGCAGGGCTCCGACCACCGCCGCCCAGCCAAGCAGAGGATTGACCGCAAAAACCAGTACTAGCATCACCAGCCCAGTCGGTGACTCCATCATCGCAGTGACCGCTGGCGAGCCGACGAAATCACGCACCGTGCGTAAATCGTTCATCGGCTGCAGGGTGCCTCCGGGAATACGCTTCAGATTCGCCTGGAACAGCGATTCGAAGGTGCGGCCCGACAGCCTTGCGTCAAAGCGCGCCCCAGCCTCGCGCAGCAGTTCGCCACGCGCCCAATCGAGCACCTCCATCACGATGAAGGCTCCCAACACCAGCACCGTCAGCATGGCTAATGTGTTGTGCGAACGACTATTGACCACCCGCTCGTAGACCTCGAGCATGTAACCGCTCGGAGCAAGAATCAGCAGCCCGATCGCAAAACTGAACCAGGTGGCGCGCACCAGTTGCGGGCGCAGCTCGGCAATCGCCTGGCGAAGCTCGGTCGGAGGCCTTGCGGCGGGTTTCATGACGGTTCCTTCAGATCGATGTAGTCGGGGATCACGTTGCCGGAGTCGGCAGCCTCACCAGCCGCACGAGCAACGCCCTGCGCTGGATGCAACGTGAAGCCAAGCACAAAGCCGCCATCGGCTTGGCGCTTGAGCACAATTTCCTTGACCCGACGTTCAAGAAACGCCGCCTCCACCTGGGCGCTGATCTGCAACTGAAAGTGCATGCGGCCATCGAGGGTGTAAAGCGACAGCTCAGCCGGCTTGATACTCAGCGTGTGACGATCGAAATACACCGGGCAGGTGTCCGCAAAGCGCAGCAAGGGCAGCGGACGCTGCCCGAGCTTGGCCAGATGGAACTGGCTATCCGGATGTTGATACACCTGGCGTGCGGTGCGCGAGACTGAATAGATCGCGTTACAGACCATCTGCGAGCCGATCGCCGGGAAGCGCTCGCGCAGCTGGTGGTAGTGCAGGTGATGCAGCGTGACCCGATTCCAGATGCGGCTTTGCTGCACCGCTGGCGCCAACGCATTGCAGACCTGCGCGAACGCCGCCTGCAGCGCGCGTAGCTGAGCGCGCTGCGCCTCGTTGGCATTCAGAGGGATCGTGACCTGCAAATCGGAATTCATATAGGAAGTTTAACACTTCCTATATGAAAACCCAGCGCTCAGCTCAGCGCCGGATCATCGTCGACAATGGTGCGCAGCGCGGTCAGTTTGACCACCCCGGTGCCGAAACTGCCTCCGATCGGATCGAATACATCCAGGTAGAAGTCTTCATCCGACTCATCGATTCGATCGCCGATGATCTCCA
>JALRBB010000156.1 GCA_023257915.1 Quisquiliibacterium sp.
GGAGACCGGCTCGACGATCGTCAGCGCCGCTGCGGTCGCGATTGCGGCGTCGACCGCGCTGCCGCCCTTGAGCAACATCCGCAGTCCGGCCTGCGAGGCCAGCGGCTGAGACGTCGACACGATATTGCGCGCGAACAGCGGCAGGCGTACCGCCGGATAGCCGGCACGATAGTCGAACGTGAATGAAGAATTGCTCACCTGGGGCTCCTGCGCAATTGGGGGTCAGGCCTGGCAGCCAAGCTGGTCGGCGAGGTCGAGAAAATCGGTTGCGTGAAAGTCGAACGCATGATCACGCCCGAGATCGTCGCGGCGGCGCGCGCCGAACTCGTCGGGACGCTCGATAAACGCGGTGGCCAGGCCGCAGGCTTGCGCGGCCTCCAGGTCGTCCTTGTGAGCGGCGACCAGCATCACCTGTGCCGGCTCAAGCTCGAACACATCGGCTACGCCCAGGTAGGTTTGCGGGTCGGGTTTGTAGTGATGGAACACCTCAGCCGACAGGATCAGATCCCAGGGAAGGCCGGCATTTTTGGCCATGTTGGACAACAAACCCAGGTTGCCGTTGGACAGGGTGCAGATCGTGAAGCGGCTTTTGAGGCGGGTCAGGCCGCGCACCGAGTCTGCCCAGGGTGACAGCCGGTGCCAGGCCTTGTTCAGATGCTGCCTTGCGGCTTCATCCATGTTGTTCAGGCCGAATTGCACCAACACCTCGTCCAGGATCATCCGGTGCAGATGATCGATGCGCGTCCAGCCCAGGTCGCCATGACGAACCCTGTCCATGGCGGGGCGGTAGCCAGCGCGCCAGGCGGTGGCGAACTGTGCACCGTCCACGCCCAGTCCGAGCGCATTGACCTCGCGTGCAATCGAACCGTGCCAGTTGACGACCGTACCAAACACATCGAATGCCAGAACCTGCGGTAGGGTTTTCATCGGTGATTTCTCCAGGGCGGTCGGGGCGCAGAACGCCCCGGAAAATGCGAAACCCGCCAGCGGGCGGGTTCGGTGAGTGACAGCGGACAAAATCGGCTGGCACTGGGCGCAATCTGTGTCTGACCTGCTCGCATGCTGCGCCGGTGCCTGCCTCGTCCGCGCCGATCAACCTTCCTCTTCGGCGAAGGCTTCCTTGCGCTTCTTGGCAATGGCGGGCAGGAACACAATGACCACCAGCACCAGTGCGATACCCAGCATCGTCGCCGACAGCGGGCGAGTGATGAATACCGACCAGTCGCCGCGCGAGATCGTCATCGCCCGACGCAGGTACTCCTCCATCAGTTCGCCAAGCACGAAGCCCAGCAGCAGCGGCGCCGGTTCACAGTCGAGCTTCTTGAACAGGTAGCCGAGTACCGCAAACGGCAGCGTCATGAACACATCGAACACGTTGTTGTTGATCGAGTACGCACCGATCACGCAAAACAGCAGGATCGCCGGGTAAAGCACGCGGTAAGGCACCGTCAGCAGCTTGATCCACAAGCCGATCAGCGGCAGATTCAGAATCACCAGCAGCAGATTGCCGATCCACATCGAGGTGATCAGACCCCAGAACAGCGGCGGGTTGCTGGTCATCACCTGCGGGCCCGGCTGGATGTTGTGAATCATCATCGCCGCGACCATCAGCGCCATCACAGGCGTGGTCGGAATGCCGAGCGTGAGCATCGGAATGAACGAAGTCTGCGCGCCGGCGTTATTGGCCGACTCAGGGCCTGCGACGCCCTCGATCGCGCCCTTGCCGAACTGCTCCGGATGCTTGGAAAGTTTCTTTTCGATCGCGTAGGAAGAGAACGAGCCAAGCACCGATCCGCCGCCGGGCAGAATGCCCAGCATCGAACCGATTGCGGTGCCGCGAAAGATCGGCAGCACCGAGACCTTGAACTCAGCCCAGCTCGGCAGCAGCCTGCCGACCTTGCTGGTGAAGACCTCGCGATGTTCCTTTTGCTCCAGATTCGCGATGATCTCGCCGAAGCCGAACATGCCCATGGCGACCACGACGAACTCGATGCCGTCAGTGAGCTCGGGCACATCAAAACTGAAGCGCGCCACGCCGGAGTTCACGTCGGTGCCGATCATGCCGAGCAGCAGGCCGAGCACCACCATCGCCAGCGCCTTGACGAAGGAACCATGCGCCAGCACGACCGCCGCGATCATGCCCAACACCATCAGCGCGAAATACTCCGCAGGGCCGAATTTGAACGCGATTTCGGACAGTGGCGGCGCGAACGCGGCGATCAGGAAGGTGGCGACCGTCCCAGCGAAAAATGATCCGATCGCCGAGATCGCCAGCGCCGGCCCTGCGCGGCCCTTGCGCGCCATCTGGTAGCCGTCCAGTGTGGTGACCACCGACGATGTTTCGCCAGGCAGGTTGACCAGGATGGCGGTGGTCGAGCCGCCGTACTGGGCACCGTAGTAGATACCGGCCAGCATGATCAGTGCGGTGGTCGGATCGGTCATCTTGTAGGTGGCCGGCAGCAGCATCGCGATCGTGGCCAGCGGCCCGATCCCGGGCAGCACGCCAATCAGCGTACCGAGCAGCACCCCGATGAAGCAGAACGTGATGTTGTCCAGCGTGACCGCGGTCGACAGGCCGAGCGCAAGGTTCGAGAGCAGCGTATCCATCTTGAGTCGCCCCGGATCAGTTGGACATGAACTTGGGCCAGAGCGGGAACTGCAACTCCAGGCCCTTGACGAACACCAGGTACGACATCACCAGCAGCACGATGATCGAGATGACCGTATCGCGCGGCTGGAATTCATGACTGGCAAACGCGGCAACGACGATCAGCACCGTAATCGCAACGATGATGCCCAGCTGAGGCAGCACCAGTGCGAACAGCGCGACGGCACCAAGGATCAGACCAATCTCCCACCAGCCGACCTTGGAGATTTTGAGTTGCTCATTGCTCGCGGCAAATGCGCCGACAAAGATCGCTACACCGAGCAATGCCAGGATGATTCCCAGCATCAGCGGGAAGTAGCCAGGCCCCATCCGGGCGGCGCTGCCGATCTGGTAGTTCAATGACCCGAGCGCGAACCCCGCACCGAACACAAAGAACATCACCCCTGCCCAAAGGTCGCGGTGATTGCGAATGCGCATGATTGCCTCTCTTCTCCGGATGCGGCTAACGCATCTCTGATGACGACTAGTTCAGCCGGCTGTTCCTGCCGGTCTTGGTGATGGTCGCGCCCTGCGCCGCACGCGCGGAACGCGGCCGCAGCGGGCGCGAATGATTGTCTCGAATTATGACGTCGGCCGTGGCCTGAGCCAATGGTGGGCAGTTCCCCTGACTGCCCCGGACCGTGCTTGGGGTTCTACTCTCCGGAACCCGTCGAAGATACCTTCGCGATCCTGTCATCGTCGTAACCAAGCAGACCACCCAGGATTTCCTGCGTGTGCTCGCCAAGGCGCGGCGGAGGCAGCTTGTAGTTGACCGGCGTGGCCGAGAACTTCATCGGGCTACCCACCAGTTTGACCGGGCCGGTATCCTCACGCTCGATGTCGACACGCAAACCGCGTGCAAGCACCTGCGGATTACGAAAGACCTGGGCCAGATCGTTGATCGGTCCGCAGGGCACGTTGGCAGCCTCGAGCTGGGCGATCCATTGCTCGCTGGTCTTCGTGGCCACCATCTCGGCCAGTAACGGAATCAATTCCGGGCGGTTGTTGATCCGGTCGCGCACCCGCAGAAAGCGCGGGTCGCTGGCCAGTTCGGGCCGTCCGCCGGTCTCGCAAAAGCGCTTGTACTGCTCGTCGTTGCCCACTGCGATGATGATCCAGCCGTCTGAGGCCCTGAAGGTCTGGTAAGGAACCAGGTTCGGATGCGCATTACCCCAGCGCTTGGGTGGCTGGCCGCTGACCAGGTAGTTGGTGTTCATGTTGGCCATCGCGGCCACCTGCACATCCAGCAAAGCCATGTCGATCGCCTGGCCTTCGCCGGTTCGCTGGCGATGAAACAGCGCCGCGAGCACCGCCTGAGTGGCGTACAGACCGGTCATCAAATCGGCCACCGCGATGCCAACCTTTTGCGGGCCGCCGCCTGGCTGATCATCGGCCTCGCCGGTCACCGACATCAGCCCACCCATCGCCTGGACGATGAAGTCATAGCCTGGACGGTGCGCCCACGGACCGGTCTGCCCAAAGCCGGTGACCGAGCAAAAGATGATGCCCGGGTTGACTTCGTGCAGGCTCGCGTAGTCCAGCCCATACTTTTTGAGCTGACCGACCTTGTAGTTCTCCAGAACAATGTCGCTGATCTTGGCCAGTTCGCGCACCGCTTGTTGCCCGGCAGCGGTGCTGATGTCGATCGTCACCGACTTCTTGCCCCGGTTAGCTGCCAGGTAGTAGGCCGACGAGTCAGTATCGTTTCCTTCACGGTCCTTCAGGAACGGAGGCCCCCAGCCACGGGTATCGTCACCGCTGCCCGGGCGCTCGACCTTGATCACTTCGGCGCCGAGATCGGCCAGGTTTTGCGCGCACCAGGGGCCGGCGAGCACGCGGGTCAGGTCCAGTACGCGGATTCCATCGAGGGCTGTCTTCATGTCGGGTCGGGTGTTGAACGCAGTTGAATCGGATTCTCCGTGACGTCGGACGATGACGGCGAGGAGTGCTCGGGTCGGCAAGTTACACGATTTGCTGCAATTGCAGGCCAAACGGTGATCGAAGTCGGTTAGTGATCGGGATAACCGGACTGCGATGACGGGGTTAGGGCGCCACAGTTCGCTGCAACAGATGCGCTCTGATCAGCCGGTTTCGGTAAAATCGAAAATTACGCCTAAAAATCAGGCAATTAACCGCTCCGGACCCGGAGGCGTGCGGATGCCGTGCGCCGAATCGCTGGGTTCGGATCTCACTCGAACAACGACACGAGCTGACCGCGCCATGAAGTCCGCCGAGATTCGCGAGAAATTCCTCAGATTCTTCGAGTCGAAGAATCACTCAATCGTCGCCTCCAGTCCGCTGGTTCCGGCCAACGATCCGACCCTGCTGTTCACCAACAGCGGCATGGTGCAATTCAAGGATGTGTTCCTGGGCAAGGAGCAGCGGGCCTATCGGCGCGCAACCACTGCGCAGCGCAGCGTGCGCGCCGGCGGCAAGCACAACGACCTCGAGAACGTTGGCTACACCGCTCGCCATCACACGTTCTTCGAGATGCTGGGCAACTTCTCGTTCGGTGACTACTTCAAGCGCGATGCGATCCGCTACGCCTGGGAGTTGCTCACCGATGTGTATCGTCTGCCGGCAGATCGCCTGTGGGTGACTGTCTACGCGGACGATGACGAGGCCTACGGTATCTGGGCCGACGAGATCGGCGTGCCGCGCGAGC
>JALRBB010000462.1 GCA_023257915.1 Quisquiliibacterium sp.
ATCGCCTTGTTGTTGTTCGGCATCGGCATTGAAGCGGTCCAGGCGCTTGCTCCGGGACACCATGCCGAATTTGAGGATGTCCTCGCAGGCACGATCGGGATCATGCTGGGATTGCTGGTTGCATCTGAAACGGCGAGATGGGCAAGGCGGATCATGCCCGCCAGCGCCGGTCCGCGCACGCGACAACCAGAACTCGAGGGCAGCTAGGTCCATACGGATTGCTGCCAGCAGTGTTCAAGATCTGGCATCTCGGGACCACTTCGGACAGCAGCAGTGTCAATTCCGAAGACCCGAACGCGGCACAGTCTTGCTACGCAACCGCCCCCCCAGCTCGCAGACGGTCAATCTGCGAATCCGACAGCCCCGCTTCGCGCAAAATCTCATCGCTATGCTCGCCAAGCGCGGGCGCCCGGTGGGCAATCCGGGGCTGCACACCGGCAAGCCGGATCGGGGCTGCGATCGTGCGCGGCATCTCCGGAATCGCGGTATCGACGACAGCCCCCGCATGACGCGCCTGCAGATCCTCGCCAATGTCTTGCATGCGCTGGATGACACTGAAGATCACGCGATGACGCGCCAGGTGCTCTCGCCAGTAGGCAAGATCCTGGCGGCAGAACGCATCGTCTAGTTCGCGGGTCAGCTCAGCCGCGTGGGCACGACGCGAGGTGCTGGTCAGAAAGCGCGGATCGTCGACCAACTCGGGCCGCCCGGTGGCTTTGCACACCAGCGGCCAACCTGCCTCTTCACGCGGCAGCGTCAACAAAATCCAGCGATCGTCGCTGGTGCGATAGCAGTTCCCCAGGGCCGAGCGCGGGCGCTCGCGGCGCGGACGCGGAGACAGGTAGGCCTCGACCAGCGCAGCCTGTGCGTAGACCCCATTCGACCACAAGCCGGATGCCAGCAAGGAAGTACCAACCATGCCACCTTCCCCAGTCCGCTCGCGCCGAAACAACGCCATCATGATCGCCGACACCAATACCATAGCCGTCGCTCGGTCACCGGAAGCCGGCAACGCAAAATGCGGCGGATCGCCGTCGTAGCGCAACGCGTCCAGATATCCGCTGCGCGCATAGTAGGCATTGGCGTCAAAGCCCGGCTGGTCCCGGTCCGGACCGCTCTCGCCGTAGCCGGTTAGGGATGCGTACACCAGCCGCGGATTCAGCGGATGCAGGTCTTCATGCCGAATCTTCAGGCGCTCGCGCACCGCCAGCGGCAGATTCGTGATCAGCACATCAGCGCCGCGCACCAGGCGCTCAAGCACCTCATGTGCTTCCGGATGCTTCAGATCCAACGCCAGCGATCGCTTGTTGCGTGAGTCCATCTGCCACGGGTAGTTGACATCCGAGTCCGGATACGACGCAAAGGCGACCGCATCACGATTCGGATCGCCGCTACCGGGTTGCTCGATCTTGATGACATCAGCACCATAGTCGCCGAGCACCACGGCGGCCGATGGCGCGGCGATAAAGGTGCTCAGGTCCAGAACCTTCAATCCGGCAAGGGGAAGCTTATCGGTGGCTTCGGTCATGGAATCTCCGTGTGATCGGTCAGTTCAACTCGCATCCGCAATACGCATTCTCACCGAACCCGAGCGCATTCCGGTGGTGTTCCACCACGGATGCGCGCGAGATGGCGCGGCTCGCGACTCAGCGCAGTTCAGGGCAGCGGGCGCGACAGGTAAACCCCTTCGCGCCCCACGATCGGCTGGCGGGTTGGCATCAGCACGGTACAGTCGGCGCATGGCGCGCGGATTTCCTCATCGCCATCAATCGCAATCAGATCGCCTTCGTCGAAGCGCTCGAAGCCAATCAGCGGCCGCGTGAACCGGAATTGCGGGCTGGCCACCACATGCGTGCGCACCAACTCGAAGCGCCGGGCTGGCGGGCGTGCGACCCGCTCGCGCTCGATCAGCCCGAAGTGGGCAAGAAAATCCAGCGCGACATCGGTTGCCAGTTCGCTGCTCGAGCGCAGGAAGTGCTGCCCGCACTCGGCAACCAGCGCAGCGCCGTGGTGATCATCGCGGCCATGTGAACCGTGCTGGATCAGCGGCGTGCCGGACCCAAGACCGCGTGGCATCACCAGGTGCACCCCCGGCTGGCCAATCGCGCCAGCGACCGCCGCATTGCGCGCGAATGCCGGGTAGACCCAAAACGGCTGCACATCCTGCGAGGTGGAGTGGATGTCGAGAATGTGATCGGCTTCGGCCACCACCGGGCGCAGTTCGCGAGCGCGACGGATCTCCGGACTGTCCTGATCGCCATCGAGCCATTCGGCGGACCAGATCCGGTTCAGGTTGTGCACCAGTTGCCGGCTATCGAAGGGCTTTGCCTGATCGAAGCTGCGATAAGCCTCGACGTTGGCGAAGCTCACGGTCATCGTGCCAATCTGCGGCCGGATCGCGTTGTCCAGAAGATGCGTGGCGGCAACCATTCCGCAGAACTCGTTGCCATGCGTCAGCGCGTTGATCAGTACATGCGGCCCGGGCTTGCCGCTGTCGAAACGATGCACCCAGTCGACACCGACATTGCCGCGTCGATACGGCTCCAGGTCACGGGGCAGCACTTCGAAAACGGGATTCGTGCTTTGCTTGTCTTGAGTCATCGATCTTCCAATCGGTTATTGGCTATCGGATCCATCCATCCGCAACAAAACGGGGGGTCGCAGCGAGACGATCTCGCAATCCTCACGCGGCCCAGATCGTTCCAACACCACAAAATCCCCTGCGTCGAGCGCGATCAGTGGGTGATGCCAGGTGTCCGCGTGCAGTGTGAATCCGGCTCCGCCATCGGCTAAAAACGCAGCCAAGCTTGCCGGCTCCGGTTCCTGCGCGCCAAGTGCCACCAGCACGATGCAACGCACGCCTCGCAGCGGGAAGAAAGACTGCGACCCGAACCGATGTCGCTCCATCGTCGACCAGGGCCCCTTGGGCGCGAGCGCTTGGGCGCTGAATACCGCCAGCCGGGGAATGCCATGATCGGCGTCCAGAGATAAGCCGTCAGGCATGTCGAACCGGCGGCTGGTTCCCGCATTGATCTGCGAGACGCTTCCGCCCCCCGCTCGGATCACCCTCCCGTAAGGTGCGAAGGCGGATGGGCACAAGGGCTGGACATCAAGCTCGATCATCGTGATTACTGTCTTGGGTCAGTCTGGAGTCGCTGCACGGAACTGAACGGTCGAGCGAGGATAATGCCTGATCCCTCAACTCGATTCCACGGACGCATTCGAATGCACTCCACACTGATCGACTCGCGCTTTCTTGGCGGACTGTTCTCGACCGAGGCAATGCGCGCCGTCTTTTCCGACACGGCCACTCTGGACCGGTACGTCGATACCGAAGTCGCGCTTGCCGTCGCGCAGGGAAAGCTGGGCGTCATTCCCGCCGAAGCGGCCGCGGCGATCGCCAAGCACGCTCATGGCATCGAGCTGGACCTCGAGCGACTGCGCCGCGAGACCCATAACGTCGGATATCCGATCCTGCCACTGGTGCACCAACTGGCCGAGGGCCTGGGAGAAGCGGGACGCTACCTGCACTGGGGGGCGACCACGCAGGACATCATGGATACCGCGCTGGTGCTGCAGATCCGTGACGCGCTGGTTCTGATCGAATCAGACCTGCAAGGCGTTGCCGGACAGTTGCGCCGACTGACTCGGGAACATCGCGACACACCGATGGCTGGCCGCACGCACCTGCAACACGCCTTGCCGACCAGCTTCGGTCTGAAGACTGCGATCTGGCTGGGTATGGCCGAGCGCAATCTCGAACGCTTGGCGCAGTTGCGTCCGCGGGTGCTGGTCGGGCAGTTTGCCGGCGCGGGCGGCACGCTCGCTTCTCTCGGAGAACGCGGACTCGATGTGCAGCAGGCAATGATGAGTGAACTGGGGCTTGGCGTGCCTGCCACCACCTGGCATACCGCACGCGATGCGCTCGCCGAGACTGCCCAGTGGCTGGGCCTGATCACCGCCTCGCTCGCCAAGATGGCGTTCGATGTTTCACTGATGATGGCCAACGAGTTCGGCGAAGTCTACGAGCCATTCGTGCCAGGCCGAGGCGCATCGAGCACGATGCCGCAAAAGCGTAATCCGATCAGTTGCGAAGTGATGATCGGCGCGGCCAAGACGGTACGTCACCTCGCCGGACTGGCGCTTGACGCTGCGGTACAGGACTTCGAGCGGGCGACCGGTCCGTGGCAGGCCGAGTGGGTTGCCTTGCCTGAGGCGTTTTTGCATACCGCTGGCGCGGTATCGCAGGCGTTGTTCATGCTGACCGGTCTGGAGGTCGACGCACAGCGCATGCGCAAGAATCTCGACTCCAGCGGAGGACTGATCGTCGCCGAAGCGGTGATGATGGGACTGGCGCCGATACTGGGACGCAACGAAGCGCATGACCTTGTCTACGCCGCGTGCCGCGTCTCGCTCGAGCAGCACCGACCGCTGGCCGAGGTACTAAAACAGGACCCGAAAGTGGTATCTCTGACCAGTGCAGAGACCATCGATGCACTGTGCGAGCCACAGAACTATCTGGGCTCGACAGGCAAGATGATCGACAGAATGCTCGAGCGCGGAGCCTAGGCGCTCAAACCTGTTGACCGGGAACCGACAGGTTGACCGCCTTCAGGCGACCCGGCGCATCGCCCTCCTCCAGGTCGAACTCGAGCACGATGTCACGACTGGGCAGCGCTTCGGCATTCAGCCCAGCCGGCAACTGCGAGCCGTGCACGAAGCAAGTCTGCCAGGGCGATTGCGGATCGCGCGAATCACTGACCCACAGATTTCCGGCGATCCTGGGCATGAATCGGATGAAGCCAAACCCGTTTTCGAACTGGTAACACACGCCGCGCGCATAGCCGCCGAGCACACCCCACTCGCGCGATTGGCGCTCGCGATCCTGCGGAACGAGACCAGGCACCAGATAACCCGATGTGAAACTGTCGGCCACAGACCGCAGGCGGCGCGAAACATTACGAAAGGCGATGACCTCGACCCTCGCCCCCTTCGTTTGCGCCAGTTCGACAACCCTGACGAAATCGCCGTCGCCACTGGCAAGCACCACAGTGTCGAGCCGGTCCGCCTGCTCGATCACATCCATCGCGATGTCCATATCGCAATCGGCCTTCGCCTGGCGTACGCCCTGTGCATCCTCGAACCATCGAACGGTCTTCGGAATGACTTTGTAGCCGTTCTCGCGCAGTGCATCGTGAAAACGCATCTGCCCGGCGCGATAGGCACCGTCGGACTCGGCCCGGGTAGCGTCGTAGGGCAGATAGGCGTTCATCCGCACCATCATCCCGCCATCGCGAGCCGCGAACCGACGCAACAGGTCGGCACGCAGCCCGTAGCCACCATTCATTGCGATATTGGCGAAGTCAACGAAAACCCCGACGCGCGTGCTCATCGGAATTGCCCCGGCGAGCACGCGGGACGCGAACCCTCACTCATCGACACAACGCAAAAAAACATCAAAGCACCCCTGCGTCACGCAAGGCTGCGATCTGCGCATCATCCTTGCCGAGCACGCCACGAAGCACCGCGTCGGTGTGCTGACCGACGGTCGGCGGAGCGAGCCGGTATTCCACGGGCGTCTGCGAAAAGCGCATCGGGCTGGCGACTGTCGACAGCTTGCCGGCCACCGGATGATCCATCTCGACGCGGATGTTGCGGGCCTGCACCTGGGGCTCCTCGTATACCTGAGCCAGGTCATTGATCGGACCGTTCGGCACGCCCCCTGCCTCCAGCGCCTGCACCCATTCGCGCGTCGTGCGACGCTGCATCACCTCCTGCAGCAGACGGGTCAGCTCGTCGCGATTCTCGACCCGCTTGCCGTTGGTGGCGAAGCGCGGATCCTGCGCGAGTTCCGGGCAGCCTGCGACATCGCAAAACTTGCGGTACAGATTGTCATTGCCGCAGGCCACGATCACGCTGCCGTCGGAAGTGCGAAACGGCTGATACGGCACGATGTTCGGATGCAGATTGCCGATGCGACGCGGCGGCACACCCGTGGAGAAGTAGTTGGTGTTCTGGTACGCGAGCAGCGCAATCTGCGAGTCGAGCAGAGCCAGATCCAGATGCTGGCCAACACCGGTTTCCGCCCGATGCGCGATTGCCGCACAAATGGCGATCGACGCGTACATGCCGGTGACAATGTCGGCCACCGGCACCCCGGCGCGCTGCGGTCCGCCGCCAGGCGCGCCGTCCGGCTCACCAGTGACGCTCATCATGCCGCCCATGCCCTGGATCATGAAGTCGTAGCCTGGACGCTCGCGGAACGGACCGGTCTGTCCGAAACCGGTGACCGAACAGTAAATCAGGCGCGGGTTGAGCTTGCGCAGGTCTTCATACCCCAGTCCGTAGCGCGCCAGATCCCCGAACTTGTAGTTCTCGATCAGCACATCGCTGACTGCGGCCAGTTCGCGCACGATTTGCTGACCCTCTGGTTTGGACAGGTTCAGCGTCAGCGACTTCTTGCCGCGGTTGGCCGACGTGAAGTAAGCCGAATCCCGGGTGTCGTTGCCCTGAGCATCCTTGATCCAGGGCGGGCCGAAGGCACGCGAGTCATCGCCGCTGCCCGGACGTTCGACCTTGATCACCTCGGCGCCAAGGTCGGCGAGGTTCTGACCGGCCCATGGTCCGGCGAGCACGCGGGAAAGATCCAGGACACGGATATGAGAAAGCGGGCCAGCCATGGGCAATATCCTCTGAGATGGGGTTGAGCGTGAAGTGCATCGAGTCAGTGCACCGAATGTCAGCGCGGAATTATCCACGCAAAGCGCCAAACAAGCCTCACGCGGTCCGCCGGGGCGCGGGTGCGCCCCCTAGACCTGACCTTGCTGGCTGGAACTGGATGGCGCAGACGCAGTCAACGCCTGGATACGCCTCGAGCGTGCGAGCGCCCTGACCTGCCGCGATGCGGCCAGCGCTTCGTTGTTGGCAAACGCTTCGTGGTTGTCTTCGATCTCGTCAAGATCGTAGAGGTAGTTGACCATGAAACCATGGGCCTCGCGAAGGCCCTTCACCGACAGATCGGCCAGCCAGTTAATCCGCTCCAGGCGCGCACCGTTGTTCAGGTGAAAGCGCGCGACCGGGTCACGTGGTTTTCCAGAGGCATGCTTGACGTTCAAAAGATAGTGCGCGACCGCCCGCGTCAGCACCGGCTGGAGAACTTTCGTGACCGACTCGCTCAAGACCCAGTCCGCTTGCGCAAGCTGCGCAATGGCCGACTGATCGGCGGCCGACATCGCCGAGCGTGCATCGCGTTGCAACCAGCCCGCAAAACCTGGCACGGGAGACAGCGTGACAAACTGCTTTAAATCCGGCAAATCGCGCCGCAACTCCTCGACAACCTGCTTGATCAGAAAGTTGCCGAACGAGATTCCGTGCAACCCGGCCTGACAATTCGAAATCGAATAAAACACGGCCGTGCGCGCCTTCCCAGCTGGCAGCGGAACATGCGTTTCGGCCAGCAACGGTGCGATCTTGTCTGGCATCTGCTCGGTGAGCGCCACCTCAACGAAGATCAGGGGCTCATCGGGCATCGTCGGATGAAAAAAGGCGAAGCAGCGCCGATCGCCCGGCGCAAGTCGGCCGCGCAACTCGGTCCAGCTGTTGATTTCGTGCACCGCCTCATAGCGAATGATCCGCTCAAGAATCACCGCTGGTGTCGACCAGTCGATTCGCCGCAGTTCAAGAAAACCTCGGTTGAACCATGAAACAAACAGGTGCGCGAAATCCGCATCGACCTGGCGAAGCTCCGGCATCCGCGGCAGGTTTCGCAGCACATGCTCGCGCATGCGCACCAGGACTTCGGTTCCGCCAGGTGCGAGGTTCAAGCGGCGTAGGAGTTCCTGCAAGCGCGGCTCGGCAGCCTCGTGCAACTTGCGTGCCGATTCTGGACGCGGGTTCGCCTGATATTGGGCAATCGCACGATCAACCCGACGCAGGTCGACGCCGTATTTCTCAGCCAGGAACTGCAAAAAGGCAAGTTGCTCCTGTTCAGACGCCTGCGCGTAAGCATCGAGCAACTTGCTTGCCCAGGCGACTCCGGACGCCTCACCTCGCCCGGACATCAGCCCCTGGGCCAGGGTCGGCAAATCCTGGCGGGCAACCGGGAAAAACCGCCTGAGAAAACGCGGGGTCACTGCGCCAGTCCGGAGCCGACGCCGGCCTGACGCGCGTTTGCCCAGGCGATCAGATCTTCGGTTGGCATCGGTCGACCGACCTCGAAGCCCTGGGCAACGTCACAGCCGACCGAGCGAAGCCAGTCAATGGTTGGTCGATTCTCGACACCCTCGGCGACCACATTCATCTTGAGACGATGACCAAGCGCGGCCGCGGATTCGACGATGGCCGTGGCTGCGGGCGCGGAACCGGTTTGCGCGTTGCGCACGAACACCATGTCAATTTTGAGTTCATCGAACGCGGTATCGTGCAGCCGTTCGAGTCCGGACGTGCCGGTGCCGAAATCATCGATCGAGACCCGGACACCGCGCATGCTCAGTCTGGTGGTGATGTCGAGCACCACCTTGTCGCTCTCGGGCAGCGAGTTTTCGGTGATCTCGAGGATGAATGCCCCCGGCGGAACTTGCTGCTCACGCAGCAACGGCAGCAGCCGCTCCGGAAAATGCACATCGGTCAGGGCCGTAGGCGGCATATTGACCGACAAGGTGCCATGAAACCCCAACGCTTCGGATAGCTGCTTGTACTGTCGGAGCGCGATCCGGATCACATGTTCGGTGAACGCCAAGGCGAGCGCCTCATTTTCGGCGATCGAAATGAAGGCGTTCGGATACAGCAAACCGTAGACCGGATGCTGCCAACGAACCAGCGCCTCGACCCCGACCCAGGATTCATCGATCAGCGATACCTGAGGCTGAAAGTGGACCACGAATTCGTCGCGGGCCAGCGCCTGCTGGAGATCGCGAACCGTGAATTGCGGCCCGATGGCGCCGGACGCCGGCAACTCAGGAGCATCGACCCTGTTGACGTAGGTCTCGAGCAACTGACGCATAGCGCCCGGACGAAAAGGTTTGTGTAGCACTCCGATCACCCGCAACCCCTGGACTCTGGCCATGTTGCTGGCACTGTCGAGCACCCGCTTGTCGAGACCGCTGATCAGAACGATATCCGGACGATGCGTCGAATCAGTCAGATTGCGCAGAATCTCGATCCCGTCCGTACCGGGCATCATCAGATCGAGAACCAGCACGTCTGCATCCGCGATCTGACTGGGCGAGACCAATGCGGGATCAACCGCTGATGCGGTCTCAAAGCCGAAGGTACTGGCCACGGATTCAACCAGTTCGCAGATCTCCGGCTCATCATCGAGAACCAGAAGATTTCGCCTGATTGGACTGTTCGTATTCAAGGTTCTTGCAATTGAGTCGTGAGGATTGTGTCCGCCGTCTTCACAAAGATCGACTTGCATATTGTGTCTGCAGCAGAATCATCATACCCCTGCGACAACCCATTTAGGCGATCCCTGGCGGCGCCGTTGAGCGGTCTGAGAGCCTTTGCCCACAAGTTCGGAACCCATGGCAAGTTCAAACCCTGATTGTTCTGTCGTACCATCAATTGAGAGGCGGCCGCTCGCGCCCGAGCCAGGGACCGGTGTCTCCAACGCGAAAGCGCTGCAAGAGGCACCTGACGCGCCAGCCCCTCGAGGAGATGCGTAGATGACGGCACCCAGCGCCAGTTCAGACGACCAACCAATAGAACCATCCAGTTCCGCAAGGAAACAGGGCCGATTCGTGCTGTCGCTGGGCATTGGCGTGGTCCTGCTCACCATGGTTGGCGCCGGCTGGCTGGTCTGGGCTGAACGTGAACGAAGCATCCAGCTTTGGCAGACCAGTGCCGAGGCTGAGGCGCGAGCCCTGGCGGCTAACACGGCCCAGGCTCTGCAGGCTGCAGACCTGGTCCTTCGCTCGATTTCCGACGAGGTCAACGGCGCCGGCGTTCAGAGTGTCGAGCAGATGCGCGATGTGCTCGGCACACAAGCCGTGCACGAAATGCTCAAGGATCGTCGAAGCGGCTTGGCACAGGTCAGCGTCGCATCCGTCGTCGACGTCAACGGCGACATGGTCAATTTCACCCGCAACTATCCGCCGCGTTCGGCCACAGGCCAGCGGATCAACCTGCGCGAGCGCGACTACTTCCAGGCACACCTTGCCGATCCAACTCTGGAACTATTTGTATCGACCGCCGTCCAGAACAAGGGCACAGGGTCCTGGACCTTCTATCTGGCACGAAAGATCAAGAGCCCTTCCGGCGAGATGCTGGGTGTCGCGCTGGCCGGCATCGAAAGCGAGTACTTCCACAAATATTTCAGGGCGATCGGCGTGCCTGGAAAGACACTCGCGCTGTTTCACTCCAACGGCTCCCTGCTGGCGCGCTGGCCTGATGAAAATGCGCCAATTGGCACGAATTTTTCGGCAAGCAAGCTGTTCGACATCCTGAATTCGGGTCGCAAATCGGCGGTCATTGACAAGGGCACGGTCGGCGCGCTCGAGACCAATAGCGCCGCGTTACGGATTCTTGCGCCAGCGACGGTCGCAAGCTACCCGCTGGTAGCCAGCGTTCGGGTGTCCGAGGACCTGATCTTCGAAAGCTGGCAACGTCAGACGGCTTCCACGCTGGCGATCGCATCGGTGCTTTCAGCGATGATTCTTGCGTTGACGCTGTGGGTCAGGTCCCTGCTGCAGCGTAACTTACGCGCAATCGGAGAGCTCGAAGACGCCCGCGCCAAGGCGGATGTCGCCGCGGTCGCCAAAAGCGAATTCATCGCCACGATGAGTCACGAGATTCGCACCCCGATGAATGGCGTGGTCGGATTGATTAGCCTGCTGCGCCGCACGCCTCTCGATCCCGAGCAACGGCGCCTGGTCGAAACTGCATCGGACTCGGCCGATCTGCTACTTGCGACGGTCAACGACGTTCTCGATTTCTCGCAACTGGAGTCTGGCAAAGAGATCCTGCACCGGCGTGATTTCGACCTGCGAGCGCTGATCGATGACACGATCAGGGTGATCGGATCTCAGCCGGGCGCAGAGCGCATCAAGGTGCAAACGCGGGTGAGTGCGGATGTGCCGCAATTCGTGCGCAGTGACCGCGAACGCATCTCTCGCGTTTTGATGAATCTGCTGTCCAATGCGGTCAAGTACACCACTGAAGGGTCAGTCACGCTGACAGTCAGCCGCGAGGCTAGCGACGAGTTAGGCGACACGATCGCCTTTGACGTCACCGATACCGGCCCAGGAATTCCCGAACAGTTGTACGAAACCATCTTCGAACCATTCGAGCAGGCGTCCGCAGGACGTTTTTCGCCACATCGCGGCACTGGTCTCGGGCTCGCCATCTGCAGGCGAATCGCCAATGCGCTGGGTGCCAGCCTGACCGTCAGCAGCGTCGTGGGGCGCGGATCGACGTTCCGCTTCGTACTCAAGCTTGAGCACTCCGCCGGTCCCGTCATCACTGCATCTGCCGACATGCCACGTCGCGGTGGGGGCATGAAAATTCTCGTGGCCGAAGACACACCGGCCAGCCAGTTCGTCATCCGCCTGATCCTCGAACAGTTCGGACACGAGGTCACACTCGTTGAGAATGGCGCAATGGCGGTACAAGCGTTCGAACGCCAGGCGTTTGACCTGATCTTCATGGATATTCAGATGCCGGGCATGGACGGACATGCGGCAACCCGTGAGATCAGAGCCATCGAGGCCGAGCGACGTGCAACAGGGAATGATCAGCCCGCTGTCCCGATCGTCGGCCTCAGCGCCTTCGCGCAACCGATCGACCGACAGGCTGCGCTCGACTCGGGCATGACGTCCTATCTGTCCAAACCGGTCAAGACGGAACACATCGAACAAGTCCTCGCTGACCCGGCGCTGAACCTGCCGAACCAGCAGGCAGACACCAGCGCAAGCGCAGCCGCCACTGCGCCGGAGCGCGAGCCCGCAGCGCCGACGGCCGAGGCGCCTCTTCGCAACGGAGCCAAAACCGCCATGCGTGAAGTCACAATCGATCAACCCGCTCTGACTGAACTTGCCGAGGCGCTCGGTTCGGACGGCTTTCTTGCAGCAGTCAACCATTTCGAACGGGATGCGAACTCCACGCTGGAGCGCCTGGCCGAGCTTTCAGCCGTCAATGACCGAGCCGGTTTGCGAAAGGCTGCGCATCGCCTGAAGGGATTGTTCCTGCAGTTTGGCGCTCCCAGCGCAGCGCGCGTGGCCGCTGAAGCGGAGTCGTCTGCCGATGAGATTCTCGACGGATCGATCCGCTCGCTGGTCGACATCGCCGAAAGTGCGATTACCCGCGTCATCGGCGCCAGTCGCGAAACCGTATCGCGCATGCAGGAGAACTCCTGACCGTGCACAACCTCGAACAAACCAAACCCTTCAAGGGGCTTCGCGCCCTGGTAGTCGATGACTCGGATGCGGCGCGCGACATCCTTGAACGGATTCTCGAGCGAGCCGGCTTTGAGGTGCTGACCGCCAACGATGGCGAACAAGCGATCGAGATCACCCGGAAAGATCCGGCTGCCTTTGACGTCGCGCTGATCGACCTGGTGATGACGAAGGTCGACGGGGTTACGACGATTCGAAATATATCCAGGCTGCAGGGTGGCTCACGCGTGCCCTTGATTCCGATGAGCGCCTCGATCACGCCCGACATCGAACGGGACTGTGGTCAGGCTGGCGCCTATCCGGCGACGCTTCGTAAACCGTATCGTGCCGAACAGGTCAGCGACTTGCTTGCCAAGGCGCTCAATCGCAGTCCAGCGCGCGTCACCTCGAGCGTCGCGTCGCTCAGGCGAAACTCCGGGCTGCAATTGCAAGGCTGCGATGTCGAGGGCGCCATTGACCGCTGCGGCGGAGACATTCCGCTATACCGCAAGCTTGTCTTCGGGTTCCAGTCAGGCGGCGCGATACAGATCGAACAGGCCATCGAACAACTGCGACATGGCGATCTGACCGCCGCCATCACCACGATTCACAACCTGCGTGGCGATATGCTCAATCTGGGCATGGTTGAACTAGTCGCCAGCCTGCTGAGCATTCTGTCCGAACTGACCCCGGGGTCTTCACCGCTCGCCAGGTCCGTGACGCTTGGTTCCGGTGGCAAATTCGCACATCAGGCTGCCAAGCTCTCGAACCTGCGCCAGGAATTGTTCGCCACCCTTCAGCGCATTCAGCATCTTCCGGCGCTGTCGCACATCCAGGAAGTCGGTTCAGCAGCTGGCACAGTAGTGCCAGGCAAGGATGAAAACCGATCGTTTGCGACCCTCACGTCGCTGATGTCGGTCAATGATCCTATGGCTCTTGCGCTGCTTCCCGCGCAAGGGCCCATACTGCCGGCGCACTACGACCAAGCCCAGCAGGATCTGTTCCGTTCGCATTTCGATGGCCTGGAATTCGAGGCGGCACTGCAGATCTTGCGTCCCCAGGATATCGATCGCGAGCCGATCGCATCCACACCGGATGGATTCAGAATTCTGGTCGTTGACGATGCTGCGGTCACCGTGCGGCTGCTATGCAGGGCGCTTGAGGGCATGGGCGCGCTCAGATTCGCACTGAGCGGGGAAAGGGCCTTTGAGATTGCCAACCGATGGCGCCCAGACCTGGTGATCTCCGACGTCAGCATGGGAGGGATTTCGGGAATCGAACTGTGCCGGCGGATCAAGTCAGTTCCCGAGCTTTCCGATTGCACCGTGATGCTGATTTCGGCGAGTGACGATGTCGCGGTCGAAGTCGAGGGATTGACCGCCGGAGCGGTAGACTTCATCGAAAAGCCGTTGAATACGCCCAGGATCGTTGCCAGAGTTTCGGCTCAACTGGCCATGCTTCGGCAAAGAGCCGAAACCAGCGCGATGCATGGAGCGCCTGTCCACAATAGCGCCAGCGGTTTTATTACCTGCGACCTCACCGGGCAAGTGCTTGCAATCAGCCCGTCGCTAGCCCGCTGGCTGGGTCGCCCGACCGAACCCCAGCCAGGACTTCTGGCGCAGGATCTTTTCGATCCCGCATTCTTTTCGATCATCGACCAGGCAATCCGCACCCATAGTCGAGGTGGCCGCATCGGCCCGTTTGAGACCGCGATGACCTCGACAACCGGGGGGCGGCTACCGGTTCGCCTGATCGGACGAGACATGCCAGGGTATCAATCGCGCGTGCTGTGGTTCGGCGTCGAGGACATCAGCGTTCGGATACGCAGCGAGCGTTCGCGCAATGACGCCCAGTTGCACGAGAAGATCGATGTGCTCGCCAGTGGCATTGCCCATGAATTCAACAATCTACTCGGCGTGGTGATTGGCAGAATCGACATGGCGATCGATCTGAACAAGGACCCATCAATCGCGGCGCATCTGAGCCGCGCGAACGAAGCCGCCCTGCGCGCCGCAACGATCTCCCGCAGCCTGAGGGGATCGGCCGAACAACGATCGCGCGGCGACAGAGGGGTTTACTCCGTCGCAGCACTCCTGCAGCAGTATTGGCCGGTTCTTCGCAATCTCGTGCCGAATTCGATCGCGTTGGAGCACGAGATTGCGGACTCCTCCCTGTCGATCCAGATCGATCCAAACGACTTGCTCGACATGCTGATGCGCACGATCGAAAATGCCGCCGAGGCATCCGCGACTGGAGGACGCATCCTCGTCAAGGTACTGTCTGCGGATTCAGCTGACACCGGCTCTGATGCGGGCAGCGTATTGCTCGAGATCCAGGACCAGGGTGTGGGCATGTCGGAGCACGCGGTCAGCAACGCCTTCCAGGCGTTCTACACCACGAAAACTTCTGGCCGTGCCGGGCTAGGCTTGAGTGATGTGGCCACTCTGGCAGAACGCAACTCGGCGCAGGTATCGATCGAAAGCAAGCCTGGGCTGGGCACGACAGTACGGATCGCATTTGCGCGCGCTTGAGGCATCGTCGCAGGCTCGGCAGCGCGCTGATGCACACTGAATCAAGCGAGCTGACAATCCGGGGGCATGGCCAGCTGCCGACGCAGCTAGACTGGGCTGGCGCGCCGCGCAGGCGAGTTGGTGACTTCGGCGATGATCCGTTCCAGCGACGCACTCTGTACCGGCTTGGTCAAGTAGGCGTTCATTCCGCTTTGCAAACCGGCAACCTGGTTGGACGCCAGCGCAAACGCGCTCAGTCCGACAATGGGCACCGAGTGCCCCTCCATCGCCCCGACAGACACATCGGCCGGTCCAAGCTGACGTATCGCACGCGCGGCTTCGTAGCCATCCATTTCAGGCATCTGAACGTCCATCAAGATCAGATCGAAGTGCTGCTTGCGAAAGGTCTCGACGGCCTGCAATCCGTCGCCGACCACCGTCACTCGATGCCCCATGCGCTCGAGCATCAGACGAATCACCAACTGACTGGCTGGCGTGTCCTCGGCAACCAGGATATCGAGCCCTTGACCATCCGAGGCGATCGCATCTTGAGACGCCAACCCCGGTGACTGCCCAACCAGCAGCGGCACGTTCAACGTAAAGTTCGCCCCGGCACCCACTTCGCTTTGCAACGTGAGTTCACCCTGCATCATCGCGGCGAGTTGTCGGCAGATGGCAAGTCCAAGACCAGTTCCCTTTTGGGGCGTGATCATGCGACCGCCGACCTGCACATAGGGCTCGAAGATCTGGCTTTGCATCGAACCCGGTATGCCCAGGCCGGTGTCCTTGACCGAGAAGGCGATCCAGAGCGGTTGCGCCGGATCCGACGCAGTCGCAGGAGTTTGCACCGATACGCTCAGCGAAACCGAGCCATGTTCGGTGAATTTGATTGCATTGCTCATCAGGTTGATCAACACCTGCGATAACCTGGCCTCGTCGCCACGCAACCACTGCGGCACTGCCGGGTCGATCTCCGTGTCGATTTCCAGTCCCGACGCCCGCGGTAATCCGCGCACGATCTGCAGCACTCGGTCGACCAGATCACGCACAGCAAAGTCTGCATTACCCAGGCGCACCGACCCAGACTCAATGCTGCTCAGGTCGAGCACGTCGTTGATCACCGTCAGCAACTGGTCTGCCGACTGCTGGATCACACTGAGGTACTCGCGCTGCCTGTCCCCCAGTGGCAATTCCGCGAGCAGGTCGGCCATCCCGACGACCGCATTGAGCGGTGTGCGAATCTCGTGACTGACGGTAGCCACGAACTGGGTCTTCAACTCGCTCGCCTGCTCGGCAGCGGCACGTGCCGACTCGAGTTGCTGACGCGAAACGCTCCGCTCGATGAAAACACTGCACTCATGGCCGATGAAGCTGCACATTGGCAGCAGATCTCCGCCCAGAGCGGTGCCTTTCGTGAACTCGAACTGCATCACGCCCCACAAGGCCTTCGACTGAAACAGTGGAAATGCGACCACGGTGGGGTCGACTCGCGGGACGGGCGGCTCCGAGACTGGAAGAAAAACCGGTTTTTTCTGCTGCCAGGCGCTGCCCGCAGCCGCCTGTCCGATGACGAGTTCATCCTGCAGCGTCGTCACGGGTTCCAGCAGTCGCAGATGCTTGCCTTCCAGGCGATACACCGCCGGGCGGGTCCAAGTCAGCGTCTTCGCAATCGCCTTCGCACAGGCGAGCAGCGTCGCCTCAAGCGCGGACGCCTCGACGAGCAGACGAGTCACCTCATGCTGCACCGAGAGCTTCAACTTCCCGTAGCGCTCATCGGTGATGTCGCGCTGCAAGGCCATGAAGTGCGTCACCTCGCCCTGTTCACCACGGATCGGATGCACCTCGAGGGCGATCCAGTACGGTTCACCGTTCTTGCGGTAGTTCAGGACCTCTTCGCGAAAACCGCAGCCTTGGGCCAGGCGGTCAGCCATGCGTCGAACCGTTTGCGCATCGGTTTCCTTACCCTGCAAGAGTTCACCAGGACGCCTGCCCAGAGACTGCTCGATCGAGAAACCAGTGATTCGCGTGAAGCCGTCGTTGACCCAGACGATCAGTCCGGCGGGGTCAGTGAGGATCACCGCATTGTCGGTACGGGAAGCCACTAGCGCGAGGATTTCGGCATCGGGCGCAGCCGCGCGTGTATTCGTCAACGCACTCGACTCGGTCCGAACCCGTGTGGAAGACGGATCTTGTGCACCCGATCCGGCAATAGCCGTACGCCCGGCAGCGCCAGGCTCCTTGATCCGTGACGCGCGTTTAGCCCGAAGACGACCGAACATCGTTCAAGGACTCGAACGCGTTAACCAGGTCGGGTTTGCGATACGGCTTGTTCAGCAAGGGTCCCGGCGGATCCTGCTCATCGAGCAGGGCTTTTGCATAGCCGGATGCCAGCAAGATCTTGATGCTCGGATCAAGCCTGAGTGCTTCCCGCGCAAGCTGCACGCCATCGATCCCGCCTGGCATCACGACGTCAGAAAACAGGATTTCATAACGCTTTTGCTGCAAAAGCTCGAGCGCTTCGGCCGGAGAATGCACGCCCTCGACCTCGTATCCCATTGCTTCGATCCAAAGGCAGGCGAGTTCGCAAAGCCCTTCCTCATCATCCACGACAAGGACCTTGCCCTGCCCGTCAACATCGGTGGTTGCGTCTTGGGATGCTGGGTCTTGGGTTGCCGGATCTGGTGTCGATGCCTGCGAGGGCTGCTTCGGTTCGGTCATCTGCTTGCTGCGTGAGGAGGATTGCTGCGAAACGCGAGACTGTTCATTGCCTGATTGGGGCCGTACAGCATCACTGCTGCCGACTGCTGCTTCCATGTTAACCGGATCCGCTCGATTGTGGTCCTGAACCCCTACGCCAGCACCAATCGCGTCCCCGGTCTGAGCGGGGTCGCGCGCGTCCATCGGAGCTTGCTTGGCCGCCTCGTTTGGGGCTGATCCGGTGAGATCCAGCCTGGGCAGGTAGACCGTGACGATGGTTCCCTTGGCCGGGACGCTGTCGATCGTTGCCGTACCGTTCAGTTGCTTGGCAAAGCCATACACCATGGCAAGCCCGAGACCTGTTCCCTTGCCCCGCTCCTTGGTTGTGAAGAACGGTTCGAACGCCCTGCTGCTGGTCTCGACACTCATTCCGCACCCATTGTCCGCAACCTCAATGGCCACGTAAGGTCCCGGAGCGAGCCCGTGCCCATTTCCCGCCGGGAACTGTGCGCCTCGAGTCCGAAGGGTGAGCACCTTCTCCCGATCGGTCTTGGTCATTGCATCGCGTGCATTGATCACCAGATTGAGCACAACGTTGCTCAATCCCGCCGCATCGAGCCTGGCCACCATCGGCTCAAGGGAAAAGTCCTGTTCGATCCGAACCGCACCGCCTGCCGAGGTGCGCAAAAGCGGCACCATCTCCAGAATCAACTGACTGACATCACGCGCCACGAGCTCCAACGGCTGGCGTCTGGCCACCGCCAGCAGTGAGCGTGCCACCTCCGAGGCCCGCAGGGCCGCATCCAAGGCGGCCTGATGCTGATGTCGTACCGCTGCGTCGCCAGAAAGATTCTCTTCGAGCAGATCGAGGTTACCGACGACGATTCCCATCAGGTTGTTGAAGTCATGCGCCAACCCGCCGGTCAATTGCCCGACCGCCTCCATTTTTTGCAGTTCGAGCAAGCGCTCCTGATTCTGCCGACCTTCGGATACGTCTTTGTGCAAGGCAATCACGTGTGTGAGTTCACCGTCCGAGTCGCGCAACGGGGCAAGCCTTACCTCGTCCCAAAATTCAGTTCCGTCCCGGTGCACGCTCCGCACGGTGACATCACAGCGCTCGCCGGTGTCAAGCGCGCGGCGCAGCGTCGCGAGATCCGGGTCGTCGGGCGGCGCTACGGTCAGCAACGGACAGGTCCGTCCAAGCAGCTCCTCGCGACGAAAACCCGAGATCGTCTCGAAGGCTGTGTTGACGTACACCACGGGAGTACCCGAGATGCGGGCGTCCGAAATGACGATCCCTTCTTCGGCGGCATTCAAGCCCTGCTGGGACAAGCGCATTGCCGACACGCTCTCAAAAAGCTTGGTTCTGGACTCGCGCAACACCCTGGCCAGCGCTTTGACCTCGGAGGTTCCATGTCCGCTTTGAAGCGGATCGAACGCAAACGACGCATCCGGATCAGATAGGCGCATTGCGTCGAGCGCGAGAAACGACAGCGGTCTGGCCAATTGTCTGCCAATCACAATCGCGACAACAATGATCAGCGGAATGCCCACAAGAATGGCAACCAGTGAGGACCAGAGAATCGAACGCGCCTGACGCGCGAGCATGGCGACCGGATAGCCAAGAGCAGCCTGCCAACCGAGTTCATTCAACGGCGAAGCAAGTTCGAGCGGACGCATCGCAATCCGCAGGCTGGTGTCCTTGCTGAGCGACTCGAGCTTGCGTAGCGGTCCGACCGACGCCCTCCATCGGTCGGAGCTTGCCGCGCGCGCGACCTGCGCAATCGACATCCGAACCACCAGGATGCCTTCGGGCTTGCCGGTGAACGGCGATGACACTGGAAAGGCAACCTGCAACAGCTCGGTTCCATCGATGAATTGCACCTGCGTTTGGCCACCCATCACGGCCTTGACCCAGGATTCACCGGCAAACGAGACCGCATTTGCAGCCTTCCATGGCGCAACCTCGTTACCCGAAAAATCAAGCAGTAGAACGTCCGGTTCGGAGATTCCGCTTTTGCTGTTTGCAAACTGGTGCGCAAGCGAAACCTTGGCGAGTCGAAGTACCGGGAGCAAAAAGCGCTCCAAGCCATCGTCATCGAGCAGTGCGCTGGAAATCGACTCGTCCGCCGCAAGATCCCGCCCGAGTTGTACCGCTGCTTGAAGGCTCTGCTCGACCCGCTCGCCAATGAGATCCAGTTGCGCGGCCATCGCTAGCGCCTCTTTCTCCTCGACGATCAGCCGAGTGTTGCGGTACGCCACGGCAGCCGCAATCGTGACCGCGATGAGCATGCACGCTGCAACGGCGACCCCGATCCGTAACGCAAAGGTGTCACGCTGCTTGAGACGGGAAAGCCAGGATGTTGGCAGGCGCATTGACGATGTCTGTTTGCTGTTTGGGCTCTCGCGCTCTGGCAACTAGTAGGACAGTCTTTCGATGACGCCGGATCGCTGAAAACGGCCGATGAACACATGCGCTGGCGAGAGTGCCTCGTGACGTTTTGACGTGAATGGCTCAGCAAGCCTTCCTACCAAGCCGTTGTAGTCACGAACCTTTTCAAGCGCCGCCCTCACCTGCTCCCGGTCTGCCGACCCGGCCAGCGTAATCGCCCGCGCTAGGATGTGGGTTAGGTCATACGCATGGGCAAACCCCACGTGAGAGGGAATGTCTCGATATTGCTGGACCCCCAGTGTCTTGCCGGCGCTGCTCAGCACATCGAGGGCCTTTTTGTCGGTGCGACCCGCGAACGTGAACGTTTGCACCACAGCGAAGTCGACTGCATCCAGGTCCGGACCAACCATCTCGACAAAATTGCCTCCGGCCACACCCCAATGGCTGACGATTGGCACGCGCTCGGCAGCCGGCAGCTTGGAAACTTCCGTCACCAGGATTGCCCCTTCAGCTTCATTGGCGACCAGCAAGATCGCCTGTGCCCCGGCGGCTCGCAACTTGCGATAGCCCGGCAGCATCGTGGCGGCCCCCCAGTGGTACCACTCGATCGCCACCACTCTCGCGCCTTGCGCGCTATCCAGGAATTTCTTGGCCTGCGCCTCGTTTGATCGCCCCCAACCCGAGGTCGGCAGCAGCACGCCAACCTGACGAATGCCGCGCGCCTGCAGATACTTCATCATCGCCGGCACCGCCCATGAATCTCGCAGCGAAAGCCTGAAGGCGTAACTGCCGGCTGGATCGTCCTTGATAACCGGATCGGCCGCCGCCCACGGATCGAGTAGGAGCAACTTCAGTTCGTCGGCGATTTTCGCCTGCTCCAGCGCAACCGTGGAGAACTTTCCGGTGAATACACCGACGATATTCGGATCGGACGCATGGCGACGAAAATTGTCCTTTCCTCTTGCCGGGATCGATCGATTGTCGCTTTCAATCAAACGAAGCTTTCGCCCGCCAAGCACCCCGCCGGCGTCGTTGATCTCGCTGATCGCGGTCAGCATTCCCATGCGGATCGCATCGTCCGATGTGCTGGTCAGATGACCAAATTCGGCGTCGAGCGCGATCAGGATATCGGTGCCGGCCGAGGCTTGCGCAAAGCCAGAAATCGGCACCGCAAGCCAGGCAGCGACAAACAGCTGCAGCCATGCTGCGGTCAAGCGACGCAAACAAGGCATGAGAACCTCAGGTTTAGGCGACATCTAACCGACTTTACTTGAATTGAAGGATGGCGGACGCTTGCCAGTCGAATTAGGCCTGCGAACCAGGCAAGCTGATCCGGATGCTGCCGTCGTCGTCGAAATCCAGACCGCTACCAAGCGCCACAAGAGACTCACGCACAGATTGCAAGGCGATCGTGCATGGATGGTCGGTGGGGCGCAGCGCCGGCATCGACACGCCCGCAGCCAGTATCGGGCGGAACTCGAAGACGCAGCCTGACCGGGGTGCTGGCAACACCGATGCCAGCAGGGTAACTTCACAGCTCTTGCCAAATCGGCGGCGCATCGTGACGCCGGCACAGACCAGCACGGATTTCAGGGTGTCCCGATCCAGCCAGCATGGCACCGGTGACGGCAGGTTGGTGAGTGCCGACGTGTCGATGGCGGTCGTCTCGCGCAGGCTTCGAGCGATTTCGTCGAGATCCGACAAGGAAAGCCCCGCGCCGGCACGCTCAGACGAGGCCAGCGCAGCAAGCCCGTTGCCCCCCACGGCGAGCAAGGAAAGCCCAGCGCCCAACGCTTCGCCGGTCGCGCAGGCGCTAGCTACTGCCGAGCGGGCCCGTCCAATGGCCTTCGGGGAAGGGTTTTCATCTTCCAGATAACTCGAGGCGGCAAACAGGACCGCCAACACATTGTTCAACGCGTGCGCCGCGCTGGCTGCCGTCGCGGACATGTCAGGCATGGCATCAGGCTGCCCTGGGTCAGGGCTCGCAGGGCTTAGATTGAGATTCAAGTTTGAAGACTGCCTCATGTAGCCGTGGGTTCATCATGAACGCGTTGCGCCCACGAATGCGATACTTGCATGCAATTGCCGTATGGATCAGTCTAAAACAGCTTACAGCTGAAGAACCATGAATCGCGGACTCAAAGTGCACATTCCTGGCTTGGTCCCGAGCGAAGCCCGGCAATGCGGCACAGCAAACTGGTCGGCGCTTGTGGCCACCACCTCAGCGCGACGCCGCTTCTTGAAACGAGCGCCATTGCTGGCAGCCGTATTTGCGCTGGCCGCCTGCGCCCATGCCCCGCCTGCGGGTGTCGTGCCGATCACGGGCTTCGAACTGGAACGGTATCTCGGACGTTGGGTTGAAATTGCGCGCCTGGATCACTCGTTCGAACGCGGCCTGACAAATGTCAGCGCCAACTACTCGCGACGCGACGATGGCGGCATCGAGGTGGTCAATCGCGGTTTCGATCCGAGCAGTGGCCGCTGGCGCGACGCCACCGGTCGGGCCTACTTACTGGGTTCGCCGCAGATCGCCTCGCTCAAGGTCAGTTTTTTCGGACCGTTCTACGGCGGCTACCATGTCGTCGATCTGGATCGCGTCGGCTATCGCTGGGCACTC
The DNA here is from genome assembly GCA_023257915.1 of Quisquiliibacterium sp. Taxonomy (GTDB): domain Bacteria; phylum Pseudomonadota; class Gammaproteobacteria; order Burkholderiales; family Burkholderiaceae_E; genus Quisquiliibacterium. Next base: position 22,588 of record JALRBB010000462.1, read on the forward strand.
GTGATCGGACCGAGCCGCGATTATCTGTGGATTCTGGCCAGGGAGACGAATCTGCCAGCCTCGGTCAAAGAACACCTACTGGGCAAAATCCGCGCACTCGGGATCGATCCGAACACGCTGATCTGGGTGCCGCATCCGCCGAGGCCTTAGGCACCCGGGCGGCCAGCAAGCATCCGCGTTGCGACGTAGGTCATAACCATCTGGTCGCGCTGATTGAATACATCGATCCGCGACGTGACAATCGCACGATTGTTCTTGGATGTGGGGCGCACCTCGGTGACTTCAACCTCGGCACGAATCGTGTCCCCCACAACGACCGGACCGAGGATCTTCTTGTGCAACTCGAGCATCGCCAGGCCGGTACCCTGGATCATCGACTGCAGCAAGAAACCCTCGATCAAGGCATAAGTCAACGCGCCCGGAACCGGTCTGCCAGAGATCGCACCATCCGGATAGTCGGACTGCAGGAAGATCGCCTCGAGCATGCCGGTGGTGCCAATGAACGAGACCAAATCGGTTTCGGTCACGGTTCGGCGGTAGGTGCGAAACCGTTGCCCGACCACCAGGTCCTGCCAGTAAAAGCCCTGGCCCAGCAGCGGGATCGCTTGGTTGCCTGAGTCAGCCATCGCGCGCCCCGCTTAGTCGTTGACGACGACGATCTTGCCCTTGACCCCGCGATTGGCGATCAGTTCGATCGCCTCGCGCGCCCGCTCAAGCGGGAATCTTTCGCTGACCAGCGGCTTGATCTTGCCCTCGACGAACCAGGCTTCGAGCTGACGCAGGTTAGCCTGATGTCCCTCAGGGTCATGCTTGGTCGAATCCCCCCAGTACACACCAAGGATCTGGCGCTCGCGAAGCAGCGCGAGGTTCAATGGAATGCGCGGAATCTCGCCAGCCGCAAAACCGATGACCAGCAGCTTCCCGCGCCAGGCAGTCGCACGCAGCGCCTGCTCGGTGTAGGCACCGCCAACCGGGTCGTAGACCTGATCGGCGCCCTTGCCACCGGTCAGCTCGTTGATACGATCCTTCAGATTTTCCGTCGAATAATTAATCGTCTCGTCAGCGCCAACCTGGCGGCACACTGCAAGCTTGTCCTCGCTGGAGGCGGCCGCAATCACGCTTGCCCCCATCGCCTTGCCGATCTCGATCGCCGACACGCCCACGCCGCCGGCGGCACCCAGCACCACCAAGGTCTCGCCCGGACGCAGGTCGCCGACGTCCTTGAGCGCATGCAGCGATGTGCAGTAGGTGAGCATCAACGCGGCGCCGGTGTCGAAGTCCATGCCCTGCGGCAGTGGCAGCGTGCGGGCCTCCTCGGTAAGGCATTCCTGCGCAAATCCGCCCGTGCTGGTCAGCGCCATCACCCGGTCTCCGACCGAGAAACGCGTGACGCCGGTCCCGACCGCCTTGACGACGCCGGCGATCTCGCCACCCGGCGAAAATGGGAACGGCGGCTTGACCTGGTACTTGCCCTGAACCATCAGCGCATCCGGAAAATTGACGCCGGCCGATTTCATCTGCACTACCAGCTGGCCAGGGCCAGGCTGCGGGGACGGCATGTCCTTGAGTTGCAGATTTTCGATGGGGCCGAAGGCCTCGCAAATCAGTGCTTTCATCACTCGCTTCCTCTGGTCGGGAGGCCTGCGGCAACAGGCATCCATGCATCTATGCGTGAAGGCGGCACGATAGCATCGTGCCGAGACGTGGTGGAACCAGCCCGTGCCTGCAGCTTGCAGTGCGCGGGAAGAAACCGGTCAGCCCTGCTCCTGGCTGCGCTGGTAAAGCTTTTGCATGCCGCCCAGCCAACGATCGTAGTTCGCCGTCTTGTTACGCAGGTACTCAAGGACCTCCGGGTGCGGCAGCACCAGAAACTGCTCGCGCCGCATCGTCTCGACGATTTCGTCGGCAACCGACTCTGCGCTCAGGATGCCGTTGACGCCGGCAGAGCCGCCATCACCGGGCACCATGCCGGTACGCACCGCCTGCGGACACAGACAAGACACCTTCAGGCCGCGCCGACCGTAAGCAATCGACAGCCATTCGGCCACTGCAACTGCAGCGTGCTTGGTCACGCCGTAGGGTGCCGACTCGACGATGTTCAGAAGCCCGGCAGCCGACGCGGTGACGAGAAAATAACCACCGCCGCGCGCCAGCATCGGCTCGACCACCGCCCGAGCCGCCCAGACATGCGCCATCACGTGGATCTTCCACATCGCGTCCCAGATCTCGTCGCTGGCTTCAGGACCGCCACTGCCCAGGATGCCGGCGTTTGAGAAGAACACGTCGACCCGACCGTAGCGCTGCTCGGCCTGGGCCACCAGATTGCGAATATCCTGCTCGCGACTGACGTCGCAGCGCACGGCAAGCCCGGACACCGCCTGTGCAACCGGCGCAAGGCCTTGCTCGTTCAGGTCCGCGACGACGATGCCGGCGGCCCCCTGTTCGGCGAATTTCAATGCAGTCGCCCTGCCGATCCCGCTTGCCGCTCCGGTGACCACCGCAACTTTTCCTTTGAGCTCCACGTCACCCCCTCCATGCATTCCTGTCGATGCCCGACATCATATTCCCGCCACGCAGATCATCGCTCGCCGTGACGCGCTAGACTCTCGCCCTTCGAGCGCAAAGAGACCACGAGTGCTGCTTCCCGACAGTTCCCGCAATCGCCTGATCGGCATCGGCATCGTCTCATTCGCATACTTCAGCTTCGCGCTGCTCGATGCCTGCGCGAAATGGCTGGTGCAGTCGCTGCCGGTTCCGCAAGTGGTAACGCTGCGATTCGGCGCTCATGTGCTGCTGATGCTGCTGCTGATGACCCGGACCGGTGAGCTCAAGGGGCCGCG
>JALRBB010000178.1 GCA_023257915.1 Quisquiliibacterium sp.
ATGCGGCGTGTGGCTGTCGGTACCGACGCAAGTGTCCGGGAACGCAACGCCATCGCGCGACTGGATCACCGGCGACATCTTTTCCAGGTTGATCTGGTGCATGATGCCGTTGCCTGGCGGGATCACGTCGACGTTCTCGAACGCGAGCTTGGTCCAGTCGATGAAGTGAAAGCGATCTTCGTTGCGTCGGTCTTCGATCGCACGATTTTTGTCGAACGCGTCCGGATCGAAGCCAGCACACTCGACCGCCAGCGAGTGGTCGACGATCAGCTGTACCGGCACAACCGGGTTCACCTTCGCCGGATCGCCGCCCTGGTCGGCGATCGCATCGCGCAGCCCGGCCAGATCGACCAGTGCGGTCTGACCGAGAATGTCGTGACACACGACTCGCGCCGGGAACCACGGAAAGTCCCTGTCGCGCTTGCGCTCGATCAGTTGGCGCAGCGAATCGGTCAGCGTTGCCGGGTCGCAGCGCCGGACCAGATTCTCGGCCAGCACGCGCGAGGTGTAGGGCAGTTTGTCGTAGGCGCCGGGAAGGATTGCATCGACTGCGGCACGCGCGTCGAAGTAGTCCAGGGTGGTGCCGGGAAGGGAAGTGCGGTAGGTGGGGTTCATGGGCAACGATTTTAACGAATCGGCCCGACAAGACGGCAGCCGTCCCAGCGCGCCAGTTTCGGTTCGGCGGCGCCCGGACGGATGCTCAGGCGAACTGCGATTCAGAGAATTTCGTGCACGTCGTAGACCGCGGCACCGGGTTCTCGCCGGCCGACACCGACGGCGACGATCCGGTTCAGCCAGTTGTAGCGTTGCGAGGCGGTCTCGAACACCAGGCCGGTGCGCAGGTAGTACTGGTCCGGAGAGACTGGTTCCCCGCGGGCGATGCGCTCCATGATCTCGATCGGCGCATGCCGGACGCCGCGATAGACGATCAGCAGGATCTCGCCATCATCGAGCCTGAGAACCAGCCGCACATCCGGACGTACCGCGCCGTCCGCACCGCCCAGCAGCAGATCCATGCCGCCGGCGACGATATCGGCCTGCACCTTCGGTCCCTTGAAGTGACCCTTGTCGAGCCGGTCGAGACGGCGTGTTCCCTGCGGCGACGCACCCAGCATGTAGGTGCCGGTGACCTCGATACGCAACTCGCCCAGATAGGTGGAATTCAGTTCCGGCATGCTGACGGACCCGGCGCGATCAGGCGGCGCTCGACTGGTGCGAGCGCGTGGTCAGCGCGACCAGCACCAGTACCGCAAAGTCGATCATCATGCCCATGCCTTCGCGGGCAGTCTCCTCGACCCACCAGACTTCCTTGAGCCACCAGTTGTCCACGTCCGGCCAGTAGAAGATCACGCCGACAAGACCGGCAGCCACGCTAATCCACAGCAGGCGCTTGACCTGCGGCTTGGCCAGCAGGCCAGGGCGAAAGGCCGCGATCAGTGCCCAGACCGTGGGCACCAGGTAAATGAGGCCCCACAACACCCCGTCCGGATCGTTGTACTGCACGCCGGTAAAGGCCAGCATCAGCAGTGCGCAAAACATGTAAACGGCTCGCATATCGCACCCTTGTCCCGACTGGTGAACTGCCGATCCGGGCGTGTCGGGAAGTCTCCCTGGATGCGGCGCGTCGCAATTCTAAGGCGAAACTGTGGATCGCTGTGGCTGTTTCCGGAAAGCGCGCCATGACCCCCTGTTGCCGCCATCGCAAGCAAGCACGAAGGCCGCGGTGCAGCGCGGCGTTGTGTCAGGGCAGGTGATGCTCGAGAAACAGGCGCACCACCGTGTTGGCCGGCGTGCCTAGCCGCACGCGCGGATCGTACAGCGCCCGGAGCAGGGCCTTGTCGTGGGCAGTGATTTGCTTGGCTTGCACCTGGTTGTTGAACGAGAAATATTTCGAGTCTGAGTAGTCCTCGAACATGCCCATCGCCTGATAGATCTCCTCGGCCAGGCAGGTGCGTTGCATCTCGGGCGGCAAGTCGTCTCGAATGTAGACCACTGCCTTGTAGATCTCATGCCGCGCACGGATGTAGGGCGCGAAATAGCAGGGCGTTGCCCCGGCCCGCTGAAGGCCCAACTGGAAGTGCCTGGGAAGTGGGATTGCGGCGGCGATCTGCTCCATCTGCGCGCTGCTGGCAAAGACCACAACAAAGTTGAAGCAGCGCCCGGCAGCCGGATCGGGGCTGCAGTTGCTTGCCAGGCTGTGCGGTGCCGAGTTGCGCAACAGCGTTAGATAGTCGTTAGCCGAGCCAATCGCGGCGTCGGGAAATTGCGCGCTCAAGCCGGCGATCTTGGCGACCTCGGTCAGCGTCTCGCGCGCAGCAGGCTGCATTTGCGGCGCTCCGACGACGATCAGCCGTATTGAGCCACTCCACTTGTGGATCACACTGGCGTTGCCGCCCAGGATGTGCAATGCCTGCCGATACAGGTCTTCGCGCGGATCAGCAGCATGGGCCGCGGGCTGAATCAGTCCTGCGGCAAACGACAAGGCGAGCCAGAGCCGGCGCAGCATGTTGGGTTTTCCGAGGTTTGACCGCACGCCGCCCGGATCCGGGGCGCCAACGCGCGGAAAGTTTTCAATCGGCAGTTATCATAACCGCGGTGTAGCAGGCATGGATGGGCGATGAAAGTCAACAAAATCGCGGGCGCGTTGGGCGCCGAAATTACCGGCGTGGATCTCACCGGTCCGCTCGACGTCGGGGTGGTGTCCGAGTTACGCCAGGCCTTGCTCGAGAACCTGGTGATTTTCCTGCGTGATCAGCCGCTGACGCCGGCACAGTTCATGCGCTTTGCCGAGGTGATGGGCACGCCGGTGGAATATCCGTTCGTGACTGGGCTGCCGGGTTTCCCGAAGATCATCGAGGTCAAGAAACTCGAGCATGAGACCTCGAATTTCGGCGGTATCTGGCATTCGGATACCACCTACCTGGACTGTCCGCCGATGGGGTCGATGCTGCTTGCGCGCGAGGTGCCTGCCTATGGCGGCGACACCTTGTTCGCGAACCAGTATCTGGCCTACGAGACTTTGTCCGCGCCGATGCGCGGTTTTCTCGATGGGCTAAAGGGCATCAGCAGTTCAGCCAAGGCCGATGTGTCGCGCACGCGTGAGGATCGCATCGCCTCGTCCGGCAACAAGGCGGCGCGCAGCGAGTATCGGGTCGCGCATCCAGCTGTGCGCACCCACCCGGAGACCGGGCGCAAGGCCCTGTTCGTGAACGTCGCGCATACCGTGGGC
>JALRBB010000204.1 GCA_023257915.1 Quisquiliibacterium sp.
GGCGTGCTGCTCTCGCTCGCCTTCGCGGTGGTGATCAGCAGCTACTTCCTCGCCGCCGAACGTGGCCTCGAGGGCGTCGACCCGCTCGCCTGGCTCGGCATCACGGTGCTCGCCGCCGCCGTCTTCCTGATCCCGCTCGGCCCCGTGATCGGCGGGGTCGCGCTGCCCGACGCGTCGGGCTGGCTGGCGCTCGCCGCACCGTGTTTCACTGGGATTCGGTTCAATCCGCCCTGCTCCGGATGCAGCGGGGTCTCGAATAGGGGGACGCACCATGAAACACGAAATCGGGGTCCGACATTTAAACCAAGCCGCGGCCGGCGGGCGTGAACGCGAAGCCTTGCAGACCAGTCTCGATGCAGTCAGCGCGGAATATCACGCGGTCCTGTCCTCACGCGCCTGGCGCGCCACTGCCTGGTTGCGTTGGTTGTCCGGCAAGATGCGCGCGCTGCTGCGCGGGCGGAATTGATCCGGCCGGCTCAAGCCTTCGGTCGCGCCCGCACCAGATACGCATAGGTATCCAGGCTGGCTTCGTCGATCGCGAGTCGCTCGCTGTTGACCGAAAGACGCCACCATTGCGGACGCGCGAGTGGCACCGGGCGCACGTCCTCCAGCTCCAGGCCAGCCTGCGTGAACAGCGTGTCGATGCCGTGCCGCGTGAAAAACCGCAAGTGCGTAATGCAGTGAATCCCAACTGGTGCGTAATCCCATCGCCCTTCGATCAGATCGGCCAGTACCGACCAGTGCCCCACATTCGGAATTGACGCCACCACGCAGCCATCAGGCGTGAGCAAGTCCCGCGCGCGCGCCAGCCATTGCAGCGGATGCTCGGCATGCTCGAGCACATCCAGGAAAGTGATGCAGTCAAAGGTGGTGCCGAAATCGCCGCTCAGAAAATCGCCCTGCCAGACCTGGTCGACCACGGCCCGTGCCGCCTCGCAGGCCTGCGGAGAAAATTCGGCCAGATGGGTCTCGCATCGGCGCGCCGCCTTGAGCGCACGCAAAAATCCGCCAGCGCCTCCGCCAACGTCCAGCACGCGTTGCGCCGACGCCGGCAGCAAGGCGATCACCTCATCCCGGGTTCCTGAGTGATAGCCGGAGTAATCATGCGCAAACGCAGCCGGCTGAAAGATCGCAGCCTGCTGTGGTAGCGCGGCATGCCGGCGCAGCGTCCCGGCCAGTGTCATCGAGACCAGTCGCCCTGCCTCAAGCGGCGCATTAAATGCTTTGTCTTGTGGCAGGCGGGTCTCGTAGCGCTCCAGCCCGCGCGCGGTGCAATAGTCCGGTGCTGAGCCGGTCCAGGGGGCGCCCGAATCAAAGCCCTGCACAATTGCCTGGGGATGGCTCGCCAGCGTCTTGCCCAGCAGTTTAAGACTGGTTGGCGAAATCAACACATGGGGATGACCGAGCAGCAGCACCGGCGCGTCGTCAGCCAGCTCGGGGCTGGCCATCACAAGACGCCTGGCAAGCGGCCAGAGGCTGGTGAGATCTCCAGGTTGGGGCGCGATGCTGATCCGGGCATCGCCCACACTGCGACGCAACAGGCGATGCCCGTATTGCAGCTCTTGGCT
>JALRBB010000214.1 GCA_023257915.1 Quisquiliibacterium sp.
GGTTGCTGCAAAATCACGCTCGAGGTGCTCGAAGGCAACACCTCGGCGATCGCCGCCTACCTGAAATCCGGTTTCGAGCCTTACGAACTGGATCCGGCGATGGGGCGAGCCATGTTCTTCGAGCGCAAGTTCTATTGAATCGATCAAGCCGCAGACACAAGCTCGGCAAGACAGGTTCACAAAACCCATCCAGACAGGAAAGGAGCACGAAATGCCGTCATTCGACGTCGTCTGCGAGGCAGACATGGTCGAGGTTCGTAATGCGCTCGATCAGTCCAACAAGGAAATCAGCAACCGGTTCGACTTCAAGGGCTCGGACGCGCGTATCGAGCACAAGGAGCATGAACTGACGCTTTATGCCGACGATGAATTCAAGCTCGGACAGGTACGCGACGTGATGGTCGGCAAATTTGCCAAACGCAACGTCGATGTACGTTTCCTGGAATATGGCGACCCGCAAAAGATCGGCGGCGACAAGATGAAGCAGGTGGTGACCCTGCGCCACGGTGTCTCAGGCGACCTGGGCAAGAAGATCGTTCGCCTGGTCAAGGACAGCAAGCTGAAAGTGCAGGCGAGTATCCAGGGCGACACCGTACGCGTGACCGGCGCCAAGCGTGACGACCTGCAAAGCGCGATTGCGCTGTTGAAAAAGGATGTGACCGACGTGCCGCTGGGCTTCGAGAATTTCCGCGACTGAGCGCAGCAACGCGACTGCCGGCAGGCCGGCAGTCGGACAAGCGCTGGCCTCAGGCCGGATGGTCGATACGCGCGTAGGCCGAGTGATTGTGGATCGACTCGAAGTTTTCGGCCTGCACCGAAAAGGTCTCAATGCGCGAATCGGCCTTGAGCCGGCCGGCGACGTCACGCACCAGGTCTTCGACGAACTTCGGATTGTCGTATGCACGCTCGGTAACGTACTTCTCGTCGACCCGCTTGAGCAAACCGAAGACCTCGCAGGAAGCCTCTTCTTCGGCGACACGAATCAGTTGCTCAACCGGAATCGGCTCATGCGAACGCACCGAAATCGTCACATGCGAACGCTGATTGTGCGCACCGTAGTCTGAGATCCCCTTGCTGCAGGGACACAGGCTCTTGACCGGCACGACAACCGACAAGGTCAACTCCTCGTCCTGAGCGCTGCCATCAACGCAGACCGAGACTTCATAGTCGAGCAAGCTCTCGACACCGGAGACCGGGGCCGCCTTGCGAATGAATAGCGTGAACGACAGTTCAAGGCGTCCGCTGCGGGCTTCGAGCCGCTCAAGCATCTCGCGATGCAGCGCGGCGAAAACATCGACGTCAAAGGCGGGACGATCCGGACGGATCGCGCGCTCGAGCAGTTCGATGAAGCGGGACATGTGGGTGCCCTTTTGCTCGGCCGGCAGCGCGACATACATGCCGAACATGCCAACCCCCGGCTGCTCGCTGCCATCGGCGGCACGCCAGCGCATCGGATAGCGCAGCCCTTTGACGCCGACCTGCTGGATCGGCTGCTGCCGAACGTCGACGCTGCCCTGCACGTCGGGGATAGCGCGGTCGAGCAGCGAATTTGGGTCGCGGGTGTTCATCGAAACTCCGGGGACATGGCAGAACCCTAAATTATGCCGCTAAGCGCCTTTGCGTGCTGAAACCAGTCGCGGAGAGCCTGCGACCTGCAACTCGCCGAATCGCTCACGCACCGAGGTTTCGATGCCTTGAGCGTCCAGACCCAACATCTTGAGCAACTGCGCCTGCTCGCCATGATCGATGAACCGATCGGGCAGACCCAGCTGCAGGACCGGCATGACGATGTCCAGTGCTGCGAGCGCCTCGCTGACTGCACTGCCGGCTCCGCCCATGACCGCATGCTCTTCGACGGTAACGAAGGCCACGTGCGTGCGCGCCAGCTGCGCGAGCAATTCGGTGTCGAGCGGTTTGACCCAGCGCATGTTCACGACAGTGGCATCCAGCGCGTCGCCTGCCTGCAGACAGGGCGCGAGCATCGTACCGAAGGACAGGATCGCGATCCGTTTGCCAACACGGCGCACTTGCGCCTTGCCAAGCGGAATCTCGGTCAGATCCTTCGTGGCTTCGACCCCGACGCCCGCCCCACGCGGATAGCGCACCGCGCTTGGGCCCTCATGACGGAACGCGGTGTACAGCATCTGGCGGCACTCATTCTCGTCGGCGGGCGCGAGCACGACCATGTTCGGAATACAGCGCAGGAACGCGTAATCATAGGCACCCGCGTGAGTCGCACCATCGGCTCCGACCAGGCCGGCGCGATCCAGCGCGAACATCACCGGCAGGTTTTGCAGCGCGACGTCATGAACCAGCTGATCGTAGCCACGTTGCAGGAAGGTGGAATAAATTGCCACGACCGGCTTCATTCCCTCGCAGGCGAGTCCAGCCGCAAAGGTGACCGCGTGCTGCTCGGCGATGCCGACGTCGAAGTAACGGCGTGGAAAACGTCGCTCGAACTCGACCAGTCCGGAGCCTTCGCGCATCGCAGGCGTGACCGCGACCAGGCGCTCATCCAGGGCCGCCATGTCGCAGACCCAGTCCGAGAAAACCTTGGTGTAGGTGGGTTTGGCCGGCGTGGTCGGTGGCTTGATTCCTTGCTGCGGATCGAAGCGGCCCGGACCGTGGTACAGCACCGGGTCAGCCTCCGCGAGCTTGTAGCCCTGGCCTTTTTTGGTGACCACGTGCAGGAACTGCGGACCGCGCAGCTCGCGCATGTTTTGCAGCGTGGGGATCAGCGAATCCAGGTCATGGCCATCGATCGGGCCGACATAGTTGAACCCGAACTCCTCAAACATCGTCGCCGGCACGACCAGACCCTTGGCGTGCTCCTCGATGCGCCGCGCCAGCTCGAACATCGGAGGGACCTTGGAGAGCACTGCCCGACCCATGTCGCGCGCCCGGGTGTAGAACCGCCCGGACATCAGTCGCGCCAGATAGCGGTTCAAGGCGCCGACCGGCGGGGAGATCGACATGTCGTTATCGTTCAGGATCACCAGCAGGTCGATGTCCGGCGTGACGCCCGCGTTGTTCATCGCCTCAAAGGCCATGCCGGCGGACATCGCACCGTCACCGATCACCGCCACATGACGGCGGCGACCTTCACCCTGGTTGTCGGCACGATTGCGCGATGCGACCGCCATGCCCAGCGCCGCCGAGATCGAGGTCGACGAGTGCGCGGTACCGAATGCGTCGTACTCCGACTCGGAGCGACGCGGAAACCCGGACAGCCCGCCGAACTGGCGCAGGCTTTCCATGCGATCGCGCCGTCCGGTCAGAATCTTGTGCGGATAACTCTGATGTCCGACATCCCAGATGATGCGGTCGCGTGGCGTGTCGAACACGTAATGCAAGGCGATCGACAATTCGACGGTCCCGAGGTTCGACGACAGATGACCGCCGGTTCTAGACACCGAATCGAGCACGAATTCTCGCAGCTCGACCGCCAGGGTATCGAGCTGTTCGCGATCGAGCGCCCTGAGCGCGGAAGGATCATCGATCTTGGCAAGCAGTCCGGACATCTCTAACCCCAGGCCCACGCCAATGGCGCAGGCAGACATTGTTTGGTGTGACCTTGCAGCGGTGGCATCGCCGTTCTCAGGACTTGCGCTCGACGATGAGCCGCGCGATCTGGTGCAGTCGTTGCGCCCCGGCGCCAAGCGTGTCGCAGGCTGCGTAGGCGTCATCGCGAAGACCGCGCGCAAGATCGCGCGAGGCCTCAAGCCCGATGACCGACACATAGGTGGGTTTGTCGTTCAACGCATCCTTGCCGGCAGATTTTCCGAGGGTTCCGGCGTCGCCTTCGACATCGAGTATGTCGTCGACCACCTGAAAAGCCAATCCGATCGCAGCCGCATAACGCTCGAGAGCCGCCTGGCGTGCCGCATCAAGCGGATCGCCGCACCAGGCTCCGAGCCGTACGCTCGCGGTCAGCATTGCGCCAGTCTTGCGCCGATGCATGTCCTCCAGGCTTTCCCTGTCGAGCTGCAGGCCGACCGAGGCCAGATCGATCGCCTGGCCACCGGCCATGCCGGTCGAACCTGCCGCCCGCGCCAGCTCTGCACACATCCGGACCGTGGATGCCGCTGACGCCCCCTGCGCACCCGCGCCACAAAGTGACTCGAACGCGAGCGCCTGCAGCGCGTCGCCGACCAACATCGCAAGGGCCTCACCATAGGCGATGTGCACCGTGGGCTTGCCGCGACGCAGTGCGTCGTCATCCATGCATGGCATATCGTCATGGACCAGCGAATACGCGTGAATCAGTTCAACCGCACAGGCGGCGCTGTCGAGCGCGGCCACCGGAGCCTTGCACAGCTGCCCCGCCGCATGAACCAGCAAAGGGCGCACCCGTTTGCCCGCCCCAAGCACCGCGTAGCGCATCGCCTGATGCAGACGTTGCGGCGCGAGTTCCTCGTCCGGCAGCGTGCGCGCCAGCGCGATCTCGACACGCGCAGCGACCGCTGCGCTCCAGTCGGCAAATGCGACCTCGTCGGAGCAAGCGGGCAAGGCGCTCACGAGGCCTGCTCTCCCTGCGCGGAATCCGGCTCGAACGGCTTTAGCAACTCGCCCTCGAGCACCCTGACCTGCTGCTGGGCAAAGGCGAGCGACTGACGGCAGTAAGTAACCAGCTGCGCCCCACGACGATAAGCGGTCATCGATTCTTCAAGGGACAGGGAACCTGCCTCCATCTGCTCGACCAGCGTCTCGAGTTCAGCGATCGCCTGCTCGAAGGAGTCCACACCGGCAGGTCGCGCAGCGTCATTGTTTGCGGCCGGATCCGCCGAAGAAGAGGGGGAAGCTTTCTTTGTCATCGGGTTTTGCCGGCCGGGCCAATCCAGGAAAAGTCGCGCAATTGCGTCGCAAGGTCTTGATTTTAATTCCGAAACCGCCAGATACCAGAAAGGCAACAGACCGGCGCCTGGGTATGCTGAAGACGGCGCAGTAGGGTATCATCCCGGTCCCTGTTCGCGGGGGCTGACGATTGGCGGATCAGACGTCAATCACAGGCGCAGGCGCGAGGTGATTTCGGCAGCACGTCCCTGGAAACCTGAGGGTTCGGGCGTGTTCGAGGTCATAGCCTGCGAGGGGGCTGGTTGGGCCTGGCGCCCACCAGTCGATTTTATGGTGTCGGCACCGGCAGGTGCCAGACAACTTCATCTGGCTCGCGCCAAAGACACATGCGCGAGCGAACTGAAGCTTGGTTCGGATTGCCACCTGGCGCTTTTCGGCTTGCTGCAGCGGGAGGTTAAGGATGTCGGATCTGGGTCGGCGAGAATTTCTGGCGCGCTCCCGCGCACAGCTTCCCGTCACTTCCTATTTCGATGAGCAGATGCTCGCGCGCGAACTGGACGTGCTGTTTCGCCACGGTCCGGGCTACGTCGGGCATGAGGCCATGGTGCCGGAGACCGGCGACTACTTTGCCTTGCCGTCCGAACGTGAAGGCAGGGTGCTGGTTCGTTCCGCGCAGGGCGTGGAACTGCTCTCAAACGTCTGCCGGCATCGTCAGGCGATCATGCTCAATGGCCGTGGCAACACGTCGAACATCGTCTGCCCGCTGCACCGCTGGACCTACGATCTTCAAGGCACCTTGCTGGGCGCACCGCATTTCGAGCAGCAACCTTGCCTGAATCTAGGCCGGACGCCGGTCCAAAACTGGCGCGGCATGCTGTTCGACGGAAAGCGCGACGTCGCGCGTGATCTGGCCAAGGTGGGCCTGGACAAGATCCTGAACTTCGACGGGTACCTGCTCGACCACGTCGAAGTGCACGAATGCGAGTACAACTGGAAGACCTTCATCGAGGTCTACCTGGAGGACTATCACGTCGCGCCATTCCACCCGGGGCTGGGGCACTTCGTGTCGTGCGACGACCTGAGCTGGACCTTCGATGACTGGTTTTCGGTCCAAACGGTTGGAATCCAGAATTCGCTCAAGCGGCCGGGCTCCCCGGTCTACAAGCACTGGCATGAGCAGGTTCTGCGTCTGTACGACGGCGAATTGCCGGAATTCGGCGCGATCTGGCTGACCTACTACCCGAACGTGATGGTCGAGTGGTATCCCCATGTGCTGGTGATCTCGACCCTGATTCCACGAGGCGTGCAAAAGACGACCAACATCGTCGAGTTCTACTACCCCGAAGAGATCGCGCTATTTGAGCGGGAATTCGTCGAGGCCGAACGCGCCGCGTATATGGAAACCTGCGTCGAGGACGACGAAATCGCGCTGCGCATGGATGCAGGCCGGCGTGCGCTGATGGAGCGCGGGACCAGCGAGGTCGGCCCTTACCAAAGCCCGATGGAAGATGGCATGCAGCATTTTCACGAGTTCCTGCGCCGGGAACTCGATTTGAATTCAGACTGACCGGACGACAAGCGCGATGAACTGGACCAAGCTGATCAGCCCCGAGGAACTCGCCACGATCATCGATCGCTGCGTCGTCATCGACTGCCGGCACAACCTGCTAGACCCGGACGACGGCCCGAGCGCCTACGCGGCGCAGCACCTGCCCGGAGCGCGCTTCCTGCATCAGGACACTGACCTGGCAGGTCCGAAAAACGGTCGCAACGGCCGTCACCCACTGCCGGAGCGCGAGCAACTGGCCGCGCGATTGCGCGCTGCCGGGCTCAACCGCGACCAGCAACTGGTGGCCTACGACGACCATGGCGGCATGTATGCGGGCCGACTTTGGTGGCTGGCGCGCTGGCTCGGTCATCAGCAGGTTGCGGTACTCGATGGCGGAATGAGCGCCTGGAAAAAGGCAGGGTTTCCGACCACGGCTGAACTTCCCTCGCCCACCGGCGGCGATTTCAACATTGGCGACTCACTGGCACCCCTGGTCACGGTCGAACGGCTCAACGCCCAACTTGGCAGCGGTGAACTGCTGGTCGTCGATGCGCGTGCCCGTGAGCGCTATGCGGGTCAGAGCGAACCGATTGATCCGGTTGCCGGACACATCCCGGGCGCCCTGAACCGGCCGTTTCAGAGCAACCTGCGTCCCGACGGACGCTTCAAGCCGGCGGAAGTATTACGCCGTGAATTTGAGCAGTTGATTGGCCACCACACCCCCTCTGCCATCGTGCACTCCTGCGGCTCGGGCGTCACAGCCTGTCATAACCTGCTCGCGATGGAACTGGCCGGCATCAGCGGCAGCGCCCTGTACGGCGGCTCCTGGAGCGAATGGTGTGCCGACCCGGCGCGGCCGGTGGCCACTGGCGATACCCCCTGACCTAGCACCGCCATCAAGGCTGCAGCATGTCCATCAATGATCGTGCAAGGGTGCGGTGATCAGCGCAATCGTCACCACCCCGAGTAGCATCAACAGCAACTGAGTCCAGGAATCGCTGCGCCGACTCCTGGTCTGCCGGTGCATATCCGGCACCAGATCGGCGAGCGCGACATAGATGAAGCTGGCGGCTGACACCATCAGCACATACGGGATCGCGCGCTCCGCGTCGCCAAGCAGATAGTAGCCAAGCACGCCACCCAACACCGCCGACAAACCGGACAGCACGTTGTAGAACAGTGCCCTGGCGCGTGAGTAGCCGGCGTTCAGCAATACGATGAAATCGCCGATCTCCTGTGGGATCTCGTGTGCAGCAATTGCCGCAGTGGTCAGCCAGCCAAGCCGCACGTCTGCGATGAACGCAGCCGCAATCATCACCCCGTCGGTGAAATTGTGGATGCCATCGCCGACCAGGATCAGCATGCCCTGTGGCCCCGCTTCGTGGCGATCATGGCCGTGCTCATGCGAGTGCCCGTCGCCTTCGTAGTGATGGCTGTGCCGCAACACCGAGATCTTTTCGAGCAGAAAGAAACCGAGTAAGCCGGCAAGCAGGGTGGCGCTCAGCGCATGAAGATCAGCACCTGACTCAATCGATTCCGGCAACAAGTGCAAAACCGCCGTACCGAGCAGTAATCCCGCCGACAGACTGACCAATCGATGGACCACGCGGGTCAGCACGGTCAGAGACAGGGCGGCGGCCGCGATCACACTGACTGCTCCGCCGAGCAGCGTCGCGATGATGATGTTCAGCAAGGTCACGATCGGGATGTCTTTCTAGATAGGTGCGGCGCACAGGCGCGAGGCGTTGATTTGAGAAGCACACAAGTCCGACGGGCTGCGAGGGCGGCCAGGCGTCAAGCCATCTGCGTCAGCTCACCCGGCGTTCAGTGCATCATCGGTCAGTGCGCCTTCTCCCAGTTGATCCCCACGCCAACTTCGACTTCGAGCGGGACACTCAGCGTGGCTACGCCGGTCATCAGCCTGGCCAAATTGGTGCGTACCGTCTCGAGTTCGTCGTCGGGCACCTCCAGCACCAGTTCATCATGCACCTGCATGATCAGCGCGCTTCGCATCTTGTCACGCTCGAGCCAGTCTTGCACCGCGACCATCGACAGCTTGATCAGATCGGCTGCGGTTCCCTGCATCGGTGCATTGATCGCTGCGCGCTCGGCAGCCTGGCGTCGCGGCCCGTTCGGGCTGTTGATCTCCGCAAGCCACAGCCGGCGTCCGAACACGGTTTCGACGTATCCCTGCGACCTGGCGAGTTCACGAGTCTGGTCCATGTAGTCCTTGACCCGCGCATAACGCGCGAAGTAACGATCGATGTAATTCTTCGCAGCGTCGCGCCCGATACCCAGGTTGGCTGCCAGTCCGAATGCGCTCATGCCGTAGATCAAACCGAAATTGATCACCTTGGCGGTGCGGCGCTGCTCGGCATCCACTTCATCCGCAGGAACCCCGAAAATCTCGGCGGCCGTGGCGCGATGCACGTCGGAGCCCTGCTCGAAAGCAGCAACCAGGCGCTCATCGCCGGAGATGTGCGCCATGATCCTGAGCTCGATCTGCGAATAGTCGGCGGACATGATCTGCG
>JALRBB010000279.1 GCA_023257915.1 Quisquiliibacterium sp.
CGAAGCGCTCGCCGCGCAGCGCGACGAACAGGCAGCCGGGCGTCAACGCACGGGTGTCGGTGCACACGGCAGACAGACGCAGCGCGCCGTCGCCGATCAATCGGCCCGCCGGCAGGCTGTCGAAGGCGTCGCGCAGCTCAAACATCGACGCTCTCCGGTGTCCGGGCTGCAAGCCCCTCGCGCGCCACCGCGAGGTCCGAGAATGGATGACGCACGCCGGCGATTTCCTGATAGCGCTCATGGCCCTTGCCCGCGATCAGCACCACATCGGCGGCGGCCGCGCGCCGCAACGCGGCGGTGATCGCGACTCGGCGGTCCAGCTCGGTCAGTTCCGGCTCGCGGGTCAGTCCGGCGCGCAGATCGGACACGATCTTGAACGCCGACTCGCCGCGCGGATTGTCACTGGTGATCACCAGCCGGTCGGCGTGATGCTCGGCGATCATGCCCATCATCGACCGTTTGCCGGCGTCACGATCGCCGCCGGCACCGAATACGCACCACAACGCGCCGCCGCGTGCCTGAGCGACCGGGCGCAACGCACCCAGCACGCTCGCCAGCGCGTCCGGCGTGTGGGCATAGTCGATGACCGCCAGTGGCGCGCCGGGACACTCGACGAACTGCATGCGGCCCTCGACCGGCCGCAGGGCCGCGAGCGATTCCGCGACCTGATCGAAGCCAATTCCCATGCCCAGCCAACAGCCGGCGACCGCCAGCGCGTTGGACACGTTGAAGCTGCCAAGCAGCCTGAGCGCCACCTCGGCGCGGCCAAAATCGCCTCCGAGAACGAAGCTTGAGCCCTCACCGGTCTCGCGAAGACTCTCGGCGATCAGCACCGCGTCGCCCCGCGCTCCGAACTGAGACGGCGCAAACCCGTAGACGATGCGGGTTGGCATCGGATCCAGCGCAGACGCGGCCGACAGCATGCGCGGTGACAACTCATCGTCGCCATTGACGACCATCGCCTGCAGACTTGGCCAGCGAAACAGGGCGGCCTTCGCAAGCGCGTAGTCCTGCATCGTGCCGTGATAGTCGAGATGATCCCGCGTCAGGTTCGTATACGCGGCGACCCGGATCCGGGTACCGCTGATCCGCCCTTGATGCAGACCGATTGAGGACGCCTCCATCGCGACCGAGTCGACGCCCTGCGCGACGAAGCGGCGCAGCAGCGCCTGGGTACCGAGGGCATCCGGAGTCGTGTAGTCATGCGGCTGCAACGCGTCGACCGGCCCGTAGCCCAGGGTGCCGATGACCGCCGGCTTGCGTCCCATCGCCTGCAGTCCGCGTGCGATCCATTGCGTCGTGCTGGTCTTGCCGTTGGTGCCGGTGACCGCGACGATGTCGAGTTGTTCACTCGGACGACCATGAAACTCGCTGGCAATCTGCCCGGCCAGTTCGCGCAGCCCGGCGACCGGATGCGCAGCGATCTCGCCGGGGATTGATACCTCGACGCCTTGCTCGAACACCACGGCCCGCGCACCACGCGCGATCGCCTGCCCGATGAACTCACGTCCGTCGACCCGCAACCCCGGCATCGCAAAGAAGGCATCGCCCGGCTGCACCGCCCGGCTGTCGCTACGCAGTTCGGCGTGCGCAGCCAGCGTTGCACGTAGCTGCTGGCCAAGCTCGGCCGCCTGCGGCGCGATCGGCGCAAAGAACCCCGGATCGTCGGCCTGCATGCTCATCACATGCCCTCCCGGACGGCGCCTGCCGGGATCATCTGGCCGGTCAGCGGAGCATCCGGCGAGACCCGCAGCGTGCGCAGCGCATCGCCAACAATCCGCGAAAACACCGGCGCCGCCACCAGGCCACCGTAGTGCTTGCCGGCTGAGGGCTCGTCGATCATCACGGCGACGACCAGGCGCGGATCGGACACCGGCGCGAAACCGACGAACGACGAGATGTACTTGTTGACGTAGCGCCCGCCTTCCTGCTTGTGCGCGGTGCCGGTCTTGCCGGCGACCCGGTAACCCGGCACCTGCGCCAGCGGGGCGGTGCCGCTCGCGCTCGCGGCCAACTCGAGCATATTGCGCACCGCCTGGTTCGTGCGGGCGCTGACCACCGGCACGCCCTGGGCCGGCTCGTTCGTACGCATCATCGACAGCGGCACGATGTCGCCGTCACGCGCAAACAGCGTATAGGCGCGCGCCAGTTGCAGCAGCGAGACCGAGATGCCGTGGCCGTACGACATCGTCGCCTGCTCGATCGGACGCCACTTCTTGTAGGGCCGCAGGCGCCCGGCCACCGCACCGGGAAAACCGATGTCGGGCGCCTGCCCGAAGCCGACTGCCGAGTACATCTCCCACATCTTTTGCGGCGGCATCGTCAGCGCCATCTTCGCGGTGCCGACGTTCGAGGACTTTTGCAGCACCTGCTCGACCGTCAGCGCGCCATAGGCATGCACATCGCTGATCGTGTGCTTGCCGACCGTCATGCGCCCGGGTGCGGTTTCGATCATCGATTGCGGCGTGAACTTGCCGCTTTCAAGCGCAACCAGCGTGGTGAACGGCTTGAGCGTGGAGCCTGGCTCGAAGGTATCGGTGATGACCCGGTTGCGCAGCTGCGCCCCCGACAGCTGGCGGCGCGAATTCGGGTCGTAAGTGGGCAGGTTCGCCAGCGCCAGCACTTCGCCGCTACGCACGTCGAGCACCACGACCGCACCGGCCTTGGCCTTGTGTTCAGCGATCGCGTCGCGCAACGCTGAAAACGCGTGATACTGTATCTTGCTGTCGATCGACAGGTACAGATCGCGCCCATCGTGCGGCTCGCTCAGCATCCCGAGGCTCTCGATCGTGCGACCGCGTCCGTCGCGGATCACCCGGCGGCTGCCCGGCTTGCCGGCCAGCACACTGTCGCGCGACAGTTCCATCCCCTCCTGCCCGGTGTCCTCGACATTGGTGAAGCCGACCACATGGGCGAGCGCATCCGCCTCGGGGTAGTAGCGCTTGTACTCCTTGCGCTGGTGCACGCCCGCGATGCCGAGTTCCTCGATCTGCACGGCGACCGACGCCTCGACCTGTCGCTTCAGATAGACGAAGGTCTTTTCCTGATTGGCGACCAGCTTGGTGATCGTCCGCTCAGGCATCTGCAGCAAGCGCGCCAGCTCCGTGAGCTGCGACTGGGTCGGCTTGAAGTCCTCCGGATACGCCCAGATCGCTCGCGCCGGCAGGCTGGCCGCGAGCACTACGCCATTGCGATCAAGCAGCTTGCCGCGCGAGGCGGGCAGCTCCAGCGTGCGGCCGTAGCGCACCTCCCCCTGGCGCTGCAGGAATTCGTTGGACAGCACCTGCAGATAGACCGCGCGCGCCGCCAGCGCCAGGAACGCGCAGGCCACCAGCAGCATCACGAGCCGCGAGCGGAACGCCGGCAGCCGTACCTGCAACAGCGGGTTCGACGCGAACGGCAGGCCGCGGCTCATCGGGCGGGCACCATCGCAGTTTGTTCGGCCAGCGGTTCGGTGACCAGATACAGCGTGCGCTGCGGCGGCGCCGGTTGCATCGCCAGGCCTTTGCGGGCCTTCGAATCGATCAGCGAGGAGGTTGCCAACGCGCCCTGTTCGAGCTGGAGCTGGTTCCAGTGCACCTCAAGCTGGCGCGACTTGCCCTGCGCACGCTCGACGTCGATGAACAGCTTGCGCGCCCGATGCTGCGACGTGACCAGCCCGAGCGCACAAACCACCAGCACCGCAGCCAGCATTGCGTTCAGGCGGATCATTGCGCCACCCCATCGCCGGATGCGCTCATCTCGATCCGCTCGGCCACCCGCAGCACCGCCGAACGGGCACGTGGATTACGCGCGACCTCCGCATCGCCGGGCAGAACCCTGCCCAGCGCGCGCAGCCGCAGCCGGACCCCGGCCGCGAGCGTGCCCCGGATCGGGTCCCGTTCCGCGGTGCGTCCGCTCTCACGCGCAATGAATTGCTTCACGATCCGGTCTTCGAGTGAATGAAAGCTGATCACGGCCAGCCGGCCAGCCGACCTCAGGCGCTGCACTGCGGCCTCTAGGCCGACCTCGAGCTCCGCAAGCTCCTGATTGACGAAAATCCGTAGAGCCTGAAAGGTGCGTGTTGCCGGGTCTTTGCCCACCTCCGGCCTCTTCTGGCGGCGCCGGACGACACCAGCCACGAGGCGGGCAAGCTCTGCGGTGGTCGCAAGAGCGGACTCGCCGGCGTCCCGGCGGCGAGCAACAATCGCCTTTGCAATCGGAACAGCAAACCGTTCTTCCCCATAAGTCCTCACCACCTCGGCGATCTCGTCTTCCGACGCGACGAGCAGCCATTGACGCGCAGACATGCCCTGCGTCGGATCCATACGCATGTCGAGCGGGCCGTCGTCGCGGAAGCTGAATCCGCGCGACGGATCGTCCAGTTGCGGGGAAGACACGCCCAGATCGAACAGCACGCCGTCGACTGCCTCGACGCCGCGCGAATCAAGCGCGGCCCCGAGTTGCGAAAACCGTGCATGCCCGATCCAGAACCGCCCATCCCCCGTCCTCTCCAGCAAACGCCCACCGGCCGCCACGGCCTGCGGATCGCGATCCAGCGCAATCAGGCGCCCCGACGGACCCAGCCGTTCCAGGATTGCGCTGCTATGCCCGCCGCGACCGAAGGTGCAGTCGAGATACACACCGTCAGCCCGAATCGCGAGCGCTGCAATCGACTCCTGAAGCAGGACCGGCAGATGTCCCGTTTCACCTTGTTCCAGGGTCAAGTGCGCCGCCTAGAACGAAAAATTCGCCAGGGCATCGGGCATGCCCGACGCAATCGCCTCCTGGTCCTTCGCGGCCAGGGACGGGCTGTCCCAGACTTCGAAGTGACTCCCCATGCCGAGCAACATCACGTCCTTGACGAGCCCGGCGGCCTGCCGCAGCTCGGGGCTGACGAGGATGCGACCGGCCGAATCCATATCGACGTCGGTAGCGCTACCCAGAAAGATGCGTTGCCAGGGACGCGCCGAGATCGGCAGGGCCGCGATTCGCTCGCGATGCACCTCCCAGACCGGGCGCGGGAACAGCATCAGGCAGCCATCGGGGTGGCGGGTCAGGGTCACGCGGCCTTCGCATTGCAGCGAAAGGGCGTCACGATGCCTTGCAGGGACGGTCAACCGACCCTTGGCATCAAGCGACAGCGCGGAACTCCCCTGGAACATCCCCGTCCGGACCTCGATGAATGAGGCAATCCGGGGGTTTCGAACCGGTTGTTGGGCCGGCGAATATCCCCACAAATCACCACTTTTTCACACAAGCCCCCACTCTAGCGAATATTGGCTTCTAGGGTCAAGTGAGATCCGGAGTTTTTACCAATGGAGACAAGCACTTACTGTGCAAAATGTAAGTGCATTAAAGCAAAATATTCAACAAAATGAAGGGTCTAGGCGAACTTATGAATGTTCAACCTGAAAACCCGGCCGAAACCCTGTGGCAATTTCGGCCGGAACCCAGTGGAAAATGAAAGTGGAGCGGGCCTGTAGGCCGGATTCTGTGAGCCGGTTTCCCGGCCCGACGGTCATTCCTCTGGGCGCACGGTTACCCGTGCGCTCTAGCCACCTACCCGCACGCTCGGGCGGGCCGCCCTGTCCGGCACAAAGCCGGGTCGCGTGCCTATTTGGTGTTGCTCCGGGTGGGGTTTGGCGTGCCGTTCGTGTCGCCACGAACGCGGTGAGCTCTTACCTCACCGTTTCACCCTTGCCTGGCAAGCCACAACCCGGTTTGCACCGGCCCGTGACCAGCCATCGGCGGTCTGTTCTCTGTGCCACTTTCCGTCGCCTTGGGTCTTTCGACTTGCTGCGCCTGGCCGTTGACCAGCACCCTGCCCTGCGGAGTCCGGACCTTCCTCCAGCGACTTGCGCCGCCAGCGACCGTCCGGCCCGCTCCAGTTGGGGATTTTACGCCTTCAGGCGTACCGCCGCCGCATTGTCCTCGACATAGGCGCGAACGATCGCATCGAAATCGCTGTCGGCGCGAAAGCCCATCGCCAGCGCCCGGCTGGTGTCGAAGCGCGCGGCCCAGGTGCGCACCAGGCGCATCACATTCTCATCGGGCTGGTGGCGCACCAGGGCCACCGCCGCGTCGCCGCCGACCTTGCGCAGCGCCGCCATTTCCTCGTGCATCGAGGCGACCAGTCCGGGCAGGTTCACCGAGCGATGCCAGCCCCAGTCGGCCGCCGGCAAGCCCAGCGCATGCAGGAACATGCCGACCACCGCGCGCGGCGACGCGATCCACATCTCGGTGGACGGATCGACCG
This sequence comes from Quisquiliibacterium sp., assembly GCA_023257915.1. Taxonomy (GTDB): domain Bacteria; phylum Pseudomonadota; class Gammaproteobacteria; order Burkholderiales; family Burkholderiaceae_E; genus Quisquiliibacterium. The sequence goes on from JALRBB010000279.1 coordinate 6,239, forward strand.
GCAGGATCGCCTCGACCCCGGCCAGCGGCTCGCGGATGATGCCCGACGCAAAGCCCGAGGCAGCACCATTGGGCGTGCCCGGACGCACGACGACAGTCGGCACCCGCACGCTGCGCCCGTCGATGAAACCCTTGCGGCTGTAGTCCTGAACCAGCACTTCGCCGATCAGCTTCTGCGCGCCGTAAGAGCCCTGCGGAGTCGGCGTGGTCGCATCGGTGACCAGCGGCGGAAGATCGCCGCCGAACACCGCGATCGAGCTGGAAAACAGCACCCGCGGCTGCGTGCCGACAGCGCGGCAGGCTTCCAGCAGGTTGCGGGTGCCGTCCAGGTTCACGCGCATGCCAAGCTCGAAATCCGCCTCGGCGGTTCCGCTCACCACCGCGGCCAGATGGACGACGACCCGGGTGTCGCGGTTGACCAGCGACGAGACAGTGGCCGGATCGGCGATGCTGCCCGCGACATTGGCCACCTTGGGGTCGACGATGCGACCCTCGCCCTGGTCGAAGCAGACGATGCGCGAGATCGGATGAGGCTTGCCATCGAGCGTGACCGTGCCGTTGTCCAGCAGCTTGCGGATCAGTTGCTGGCCCAGAAAGCCGGCACCGCCGGTGATCAGGATTTCCATCGTTTCAGTCTCCTTGAAATCTGTTCGCGCGGTGTCTGCCCGGGCGAAACACCGAAGTATCGTCGTAAAACGCCGGATCGCGGTTCGCCGGCCACCAATCCGGAATGCCGAGCACCGGCAGGGGTGCGAACGCATCACTGCGCAGGCTGGCCTCGCTCAGCCCGGCGCTGACGATCTGATCGATCCGCTCGGAGGCGAGCCGGTGCGGCAAGGGCATTCGCGTCGCGCCACGCGCATCGTCGAACGCTCCGGTGCAATCGACGACCCAGGCGTGCGCGCAGATCGCCTTGTAGGGCGTGCGCAGCTTGTCGACCAGCGCATGGCCAAAAGCCAGCACTTGCACATTCGCGACGAAATCATCGCGTCGTCGCTGGAACAGTTCGCGCCAGTCGAAGCCTCGCAGCGCGTCGGCCAGCGAGCGATCGGCGGTGACGAACAGCGCGGCGTTCTCATCGAACAGCGTCGCCGCGTCGCGCAGCCCACCACGGGTGCGGCCAACCCCGTCGCGCACCACGATCGCGGCCTGTAGCGCATTCAGACGGGCCTTCGTACGCGGAAAGGCGAGCCAGGCCAATGCATTGAACAGGTCATGCCAGCATCCCTCGCCGGCGATCCGGGTCGGCACCTCGCCGCTACGCCAGATGTGCTCCTCGTACGAAGCAGTCTGCACGCTGGCCGCATCGACAAAGCGCACCGCCCGGCCGGCCTCGTTGCAAATCTGCGCGGCGTCCGCGGCCCGGTTCAGCGTCTGTACTGCGGCGGCCCAGCGTCCGGAAGCGGCATCGGCCGCGACCAGGTCCAGGGCCGGGCGCAGCGGCGCAAACCAGGGCGCGTCCCAGCCAGGCGCTCCGGCCGACGCTGCCGACTGCGCCGATCGCACCGCTGTCAGGCGGCCAGCCGCCACTGCAGGGTCTCGCCGGCCGCCAGCGGAACGATCGCATCCCCGGGAAACGGTAGCGACTGCGGAATCGTCCAGGGATCGCGGCGCAGCGTGACGGTTGCGGAGTTGACCGGCAAGCCGTAGAACGCCGGTCCATGGCGGCTCGCAAAGCCCTCGAGCCGCTCGAGCGCGCCGGCCATCTCGAAGGCCGCGGCATACAACTCGAGCGCATGCGGCGCGGTGTAGCAGCCGGCACAGCCCACCGCATGCTCCTTCAGGCGCTGCGCATGCGGCGCGCTGTCGGTGCCAAGGAAAAAGCGCGGATTGCCGCCGGTGGCCGCCTCGAGCAGCGCGAGCCGGTGCGTCTCGCGTTTGAGCACCGGCAGGCAATACCAGTGCGGCCGGATGCCGCCGATGAAGATCGCGTTGCGGTTGTACAGCAGATGATGCGCGGTGATCGTCGCGGCAATGCCCGGCTCGGCATCGCGCACGTATTGCGCGGCCTGCGCGGTCGTGATGTGTTCGAACACCACGCGCAGCCCGGGAAAATCGCGGCGCAGCGGAATCATGACCTGGTCGATGAACACCTGCTCGCGATCGAACAGGTCGATCGCCTGATCGGTGACCTCACCGTGCACCAGCAGCGGCAAGCCCTCGCGCTGCATCGCCTCGAGCGCCGGATAGGCATGGCGTACGTCGGTGACGCCGGCATCGGAGTTCGTCGTGGCGCCAGCCGGATAGAGTTTGACCCCGTGCACGATGCCGCTGGCCTTGGCAGCACGGATCTGCTCCGGCGTGGTGTTGTCGGTCAGATACAGCGTCATCAGCGGCGTGAAATCGGCGCCGGGCGGCAGCGCCGCCAGGATGCGGTCGCGATAGGCACGCGCCTGCTCGACATTCGTCACGGGCGGCTTCAGGTTCGGCATGATGATCGCGCGCCCGAACTGCGCGGCGCTCGCCCCCACCACGGCCGCGAGCGCGTCGCCGTCGCGCAGATGCAGATGCCAGTCGTCTGGCCGGATCAGCCGGATCTCGTTGCTTGCCACGTCAATACCTCGCAAATACAGTCAGGCGGGCAGCAGCAGCACCGCCCGGTAATCGTTGACATTGGTGCGGGTTGGCCCGGTCACCAGAAGATCATTCAGGCGACTGAAGAACCCGTATCCGTCGTTGTCATCCAGCATACGGCGCGGGTCCAGTCCGAGCTGCGCCGCGCGCGCCAGTGAATCGGGCGCCAGCAGCGCGCCGGCATTGTCTTCGACGCCATCGATGCCGTCGGTGTCAGCGGCCAGCGCCCAGACCCCGGCCACGCCGTCGAGTTCGCGCGCCAGCGCCAGCAGAAATTCGCTACAGCGGCCGCCGCGACCGGAGCCCCTCACCGTGACGGTGCACTCGCCGCCAGACACCAGCGCCACCGGGCGGCGAAACGGTCGCTCGCGTGACACGATCTCACGCGTGATCGCGCCGATCACCTGCGCGACATCGCGCGCCTCACCGGTGATCGTGTCCCCCAGGATCGCCGCCGGCACGCCGGCCTGCGCGAACACCGTCGCGGCCGCCTCCAGGCTCGCATGCGGCGCGGCCACCATCCGGTGCTCGACGCGCGCCAGTGACGGATCGCCCGGCTTTGGCGTCTCGGCCACTTCACCGCGCACGCCGCGCTCCAGGTGCGACTGCACGCTGGCCGGCGGCTGCACACCCCAGCGCGCCAGAATGTCCAGCGCATCGGCGTAGCGGCTCGGGTCGGCCGCGCATGGGCCGGACGCGATCGCCGACAAGTCGTCGCCCGCCACGTCCGAGACCACCAGCGCCAGAACCTGCGCGCGCGTGGCCTGCGCAAGCCGGCCACCCTGGATCCGCGACAGGTGCTTGCGCACCACGTTCATTTCCTGAATCGGCGCACCGCTGAGCAGCAGCGAGCGGGTGACCGCCTTCAGATCGGCCATCGACACCGCATCGACCGGCAGGCTCAGCAGACTGGAGCCGCCGCCGGACACCAGCACGATCAGCAGATCCTGCTCGCCGAGTGCCGAGGCCGCCGACAGGATTTCGGCGGCTGCGCGCTCGCCAGCCTCATCCGGCACCGGATGGCCAGCCTCGATCACCCGCACCCGCCGGCAGGGCAGCCCATGTGCGTAGCGTGTGACGACCAGCCCGTCGAGCGCAGCGTCCTCAGGCCAGTGCCGCTCGACCGCCATCGCCATGCTGGCCGCGGCCTTGCCAGCACCGACCACCAGCGTGCGCCGGTAGCCCGCGATGCGGGCCGGATTCGGCAGATGCGCCGCCAGTACCTTCAGCGGATCAGCCGCCGCCACGGCAGCCTGGAAGCTGCTGGCCAGCAGCGCACGCGGATCGATCACCTGCACGCCCGCCCGCGATCAGCCAAGCGCATCGACGACCGCGCGACCCACGTCCTGCGTGTTCGCGGTGCCGCCCATGTCGGGGGTGCGCGGACCGTGGCCGGTGACCTGCTCGATCGCCGCCAGGATCGCGTCATGCGCCTTTGGATAGCCCAGATGCTCGAGCATCATCGCGCCACACCAGATCTGGCCGATCGGATTGGCGATGCCCTGCCCGGCGATGTCCGGGGCAGACCCGTGGACCGGCTCGAACATCGAAGGGAACCGCCGTTCGGGGTTGAGGTTAGCAGAAGGAGCCACAGCGATGGTGCCAGTGATTCCCGGCCCCAGATCGGATAGGATATCACCAAAAAGGTTCGAACCAACCACCACATTGAACCGTTCGGGCGACATCACAAAGCGTGCGGCGAGAATATCGACATGATACTGATCGGCGGCAACATCGGGGTATTCGGCGCCGATCGCGGCAAAGCGCTCGTCCCAGAACGGCATCGAATGATAGAGTCCATTGGACTTCGTCGCGCTGGTCACATGCCTGCGCCCGCTCCGCCGAGCGAAGTCGAAGGCATAGCGCAAGATGCGGTCGGTGCCCCGGCGGGTGAAGATCGCCTGCTGGACGACGATTTCGTTCTCGCCGGTCCCGGTCCGACCGCCGATCTGGGAATATTCGCCTTCCGAGTTTTCGCGCACCACCCAGAAATCGATGTCGCCAGGAGCCTTGTCGCGCAGGGGCGAAGCGATGCCCGGCAGCAGCCGCACCGGACGCAGATTGACGTACTGTTCGAACTCGCGCCGGATCGGCAGCAGCAGCCCCCACAGCGAGATATGATCGGGTACCCCGGGAAAGCCGACCGCGCCGAGGAACACCGCATCATGATCGCGCAACCGGTCTAGCCCATCATCGGGCATCATCTTGCCGGTTTTGAGGTAGGTCTGGCAGCTCCAGTCGAAGTGCCGGAATTCGAGCACGAAACCGCACTTGGCCGCTGCCGTCGTCAGCACCTCGATTGCGGCTGGCACCACCTCGCGGCCAATTCCATCTCCCGGAATGCTGGCGATAGAATAACGCCTCATGGTCAATCTTTCACTACAGATAGCTGTTCAAAGTCTTGAGCACCCGATAGGCGCTGAGGAAGGCTGGCGCAGGAACCTGCAGTTGCTCCGCTGCCGCCGCGAGCGGCCCCAGGACCTCGTCAACTTCCATCCGCCGGCCCGCCACGAGATCGTCATGCATCGAGGTGCGGACGGGACGGTTTACCGGCTTGAATTTGGTGCCCATCGCCATGACACCGGACACTGCCTCTTCAAAGCCTTCACGGTCAATCTCGACCAATCTGGATACAGGCGCGAAATAGTTCTGCGGTTCGTAGCCAAGTGCCTTGTAGATCGCCAGCAGATCCTTGACGACGTGGACATAGTGTTCGGCGCCTTCGCGAACCGCCACACCATCCACAAAATCGAGCTTTGGAAGTGCGCCCAGCGTACTGGCGCTCCACGACGATGCTCCACCGACCTGAACCACTTTTTCCCAATGGACATGGACGATATCGGGAGTTGAGCGCGAACCCATGCCCGCAGCGTCGAGCGCTTCGGCCATGATCCGCGTGCGCTCGCTCTCCCCGCCTTCCAGCTCGCCGAAATAGGCGGTGACGGGAACCGCCATGTGATTGAGCGCCTTGCCCGGTTCGAGCAGGGTCGCCCCGTCCATGATCGAGCCGCCGATCACCTTGTCCTTGCCAAACGCGGCCTGGAGTTTGCCTTCCTTGCCCACGCCGTTCTGCAAAGTCAGCGCGCAAGCGGTGCGATCGACCAACACCTGCGCATCGTCCAGCGCCTGATCGGTACCCTTGGCCTTGGTCAGCAGGATGTAATAGTCGATGTCGCCTTCAACCTCCTCGGGCGTTTCGACCGCGAAGAGGTTTTCGCGCTGGACGAATTGCGCCCGCACACCCGAAATACTCAGGCCATCCCGGCGGATCGCCTCGACATGGGGCTTGCGCGCAATCAGCGTGACCTTGTGGCCGCCGCGCGCCAGGAATCCGCCGATGACCGAGCCTAGCCCGCCGGCGCCGTGGAAACAGAAATGCAATTGCTTGGACATGCTTTGGGATTCCCGTTGGTTCGGTTCAGGCAATGCCCAGTTCGACCAGCTTGGCCCTGATCTGCTCTTTCTTTTCCGGCGTCACATCAGCCACCGGCGGCAGGATCGGGCCAGCCTTGAGGCCAATCGCTTCGTACCAGGCCTTCACATTGGCAAGTGCGCTGGCGTAGGTCGCGGTGCGGGCGATATCCCACAGGAAGTTGTCGTGATAGAATTCGCGGACTTCGCTGAGCTGATCGGAAGCGGCCCGCGCTTCCTCCCATTTTCCTTCATGCGCCAGGCGGATGTATTCCTTGGCGAAATGGCGCTTCTTGCCGTACAGCATGTAGGACAATTCACCCCAGCAAACGGTGCCGCCAAGACGCAGATCGTCGAGGAAGAAGTATTCGAATGGCTCCATCGTGTTGAAGCCTTCGGGCATTAGCTGGCGGATCTTGATTGTCTCGGCACGGCTCATGGCACCTTGTTTGACGCCGATCACGGTTTCGATATCGGCCAGGCGGCGCATCAGGTCCCAGCTCAGCACGGTGCCCGAAACCGGGGTCCGGTAGAGGCAGACGGCCAGATCGGTGTGGTCGGTCAGGAACTTGAACCAGGAATAGATTTCGTCGTCGCGCTTGAGCTGCACAACCGGGTTGATCACCTCAGCCCCGCTATACCCGAGCTTCCCGACGAACTGCATCTTCTCGATCGCGGTATAGACGCTGGGATCGAGCACGATGGTCCACAGATCGAGCCGCCCGGCATTCGCCTCGGCAACGATCTCGTGATAGCGAAACCAGTCTGACGCTGAGACGTTCCAGCATTCGGCGATGAACCCGCCGACGGCCAAGCCATCTACGCCCATTTCGACATATTTATCGATGTTGTAGCGGATACCGTCCACATCGAACTTGTAATCGGCGGTCATCGGGGTGATCGGACACTGATAGAAGCCCCTGACGGTCTTCGTTGCCCAGGCCTTGGCATCCTTACGATCATATTCCATTTCAGGTGCACCTCATCTCGATTTGGTTCAGAATTTCAGCTTGCATCGTCCGTTCATGAAGGCGCCAGCGCCGCCTGGGCCGCAGCCAGTCGGGCAATCGGCACCCGGAAAGGCGATGCGCTGACATAGTCCAACCCGATCTCCTCACAGAAGGCGATCGTGGCCGGATCGCCGCCGTGCTCGCCGCAGATCCCCAGTTTTAGGTCGGGCCGGGTTTCGCGCCCTTTGCGCGATGCCATTTCGATCAGCTTGCCGACCCCTTCGATATCGAGGGTGACGAACGGGTCCTTGGCGATAATGCCTTTTTCCACATAAGAACCCAGGAAACGCGCCGCATCGTCGCGGCTGATCCCCAGCGTAGTCTGGGTCAGGTCATTGGTTCCGAACGAGAAGAATTCCCCGCTTGCAGCGATTTCGTCGGCAACCAGGGCTGCCCGCGGCAGCTCGATCATGGTGCCAACGCTAAAGGCGATCCGCTCGCCTTTTTCGGCGAACACGACTTCAGCGACCCTGTACAGGGTATCCTTCAGTGATTCCAGTTCACGCGGCAATCCGACCAGCGGGATCATGATTTCGGGACAGACCGCCATGCCCGCCTCGCCCGCGACTTCGAGCGCAGCCTCGAAAATCGCGCGAGCCTGCATTTCGTATATTTCGGGATAAACCACGCCCAGTCGGCAGCCTCGATGCCCCAGCATGGGGTTGGTTTCCGTCAATTCGATTGCGCGATGCCGAACCTGCTCCACGTCAATACCCATCGCCCGCGAAAGCTCGGTGAGTTCGCTATCCGTATGCGGCAGAAACTCGTGCAGCGGCGGATCGAGGAGGCGGATGGTGACTGGCAAGCCCTCCATGATCTCGAAGATCCGGCGGAAGTCGGCGCGCTGTTCGGGCAATAGCTGGTCGAGCGCGGAGCGTCGTTCCTTTTCGCTGTCGGCCAGGATCATCTGCCGCATGGCGAGGATCCGGCTTTCATCGAAGAACATGTGCTCGGTTCGGCAAAGCCCGACCCCTTCGGCCCCGAACCGGCGGGCCATTTCGCAATCGAGCGGGGTTTCCGCGTTGGTCCGAATCTTCAGGCGGCGATGCTTGTCAGCCCATGCCATCACCGTTGCGAAATCGCCCGAAAGATTGGGCAGGATCGTCGGCAGTTCGCCCAGGAACACTTCGCCGGTCGAACCGTCGATCGTGATGAATGCGCCCTCTTCGAGCCGCTGGCCGCCGATCTCGGCGACCCGCGCGACCGGGTCGATCTTGAGACTGGCGGTGCCCGCCACGCATGGCCGGCCCATACCCCGCGCGACCACGGCCGCGTGGCTGGTCATGCCGCCGCGCGCCGTCAGGATGCCGGTTGCGACGTGCATGCCATGGATGTCGTCAGGCGACGTCTCATGCCTGACGAGGATGACCTTCTCTCCCAATTCGGCCCACCGTGCCGCTGTTTCCGCATCGAATACCACACCTCCCGAGGCTGCCCCGGGCGAGGCAGGCAAACCCTTTCCGAGCAGCACCCGCGGGGCATTCGGATCGAGCGAGGGGTGAAGCAACTGGTCGAGCGAGGCCGGGTCGAGGCGGAGCAGCGCGGTCACTTCGTCGACCAGGCTCTCTTCGACCATGTCGACGGCAATCTTGAGCGCGGCCTTGGCGGTGCGCTTGCCCGAACGGGTCTGAAGGAGGTAGAGCTTGCCGCGTTCGACTGTGAATTCGATGTCCTGCATGTCGCGATAGTGGCGCTCCAGCAGTTCGAACACCT
>JALRBB010000294.1 GCA_023257915.1 Quisquiliibacterium sp.
CCCAGCGCCCGCGCCTGTGGCTTCAGGCGAAACTGCACCTCCCGCTTGCCCGGCTCGCGGTCATCGCGCACATCGACCACGCCATCGATCCGCGACAACTCGTCCTGTACCTGGAGCACAGCCTGCTCCAGACCCTGGGCGCTACGCGCCGACAACGCGATCTGCACCGCCGATCCGACATTGATGACATTCGAGGCGAACGAGAGTTTGCGAACCTCGGGGATGCTGCCGACCAGCTCGCGCCATTTGAGCTCGAACTGGCGCGAACTGATGCTGCGCAGTTCCGGATCGAGCAGCTCGATCACTACCGAACCCTTATGCCCTTGCAAAATGCCCAACGCCGCTCCAGCCCCGGGTCCGGCAACCTCCTGGCGCCCGATAGTCGTGAACGTCGCAGCGATCAGATCCCGTCCGCTCGGATCCGGCAACTCGCGTGCAGCCTGCCTGCCGGCTGCCTCGAAGCGCTCAGCGATCCGCAAGCCGGCTTGCGCAGTCGCCCCTTGTGCAAGCTCGAACGACGCGGTGACATGGCGACCCTCGACTTGCGGAAAGAAGTTGAACTTCACATAACCACCCACGATCAGCCCGAGGGTCAGGATCATCAGCGTGACACTGCAGGCAATGACCACCCCGTAGCGGGCCGTGGCCAGTCGCAGGGCGCGCTCGAGCGGACCGTCGATAAAGCGGCGCAACCCGGCATCCATCCGGTGCCGCAGCGAGATCAGCCAGCCGCCAGCGCGGGTGCGTGCCTGATATCCGGTGACCTGCAAGCGGGCCAGATGGTGCGGCAGGATCAGCATCGCCTCGGCCACGGACACCACCAGCACGATGATCACGATCGCTGGAATCTGATAGAGAAACTTGCCAATGATTCCGGGCGCAAACAGCAGCGGAATGAACGCGACGATGGTCGTGCCGACCGCCAGCGCAACTGGCGTGGCCACGCGCTGCGCGCCAAGCACGGCGGCCTCGGCCGGATCCCGACCTCGCTCGTTTTCCGAATAGATGTTCTCGCCGGTGACGATCGCATCATCCACCACGATGCCGATCGCCAGAATGAAACCGAATAGCGACATCATGTTGATCGACAGGCCGAGCACCGCCATCGCCCCAAAGGCGCCGACGAAAGAGACAAAGATACCGGTCGCCACCCAGAACGCCAGGCGCAGATCGAGAAACAGGGCAAGCGCTGCCATCACCAGCACCAGGCCCATCACGCCATTTTTGAACAGCAAGTCAACGCGACTGCGAAACTCGGTGGCGTCATTGCGCCAGATCGCCACCGAGACCCCCGCAGGCAAGGACGGCCTAAGCTCGGCCTCAATGAAGCGCTCCACAGCGCCGACCACGTCGAGCACCTTCTCGTCGCCCACCCGAAACACCTGCACAAAACTGGCCGGCTTGCCGTTGTAGCGCATCGCCAGATCATCGGCGCGAAACCCGTCGTCGATCCGTGCGATCTCGCCAAGAGTCACCGCGGCGCCACTCTGGCGCGAAGCAATCACGATGCGCTCGAAGTCCGCCCGTCGATAGTTGCGTCCCTTCGTACGCAACAAGATCGACTCATCGTTGCTGCGGATGTCGCCACCCGGCAAATCGAGGCTGGAGCGCTTGATGATCGCAGCGATGTCCTGCAACGACAGGCCATAGGCTCGCAGCACATCGTTCGGCACTTCAATCGAGATCTCGTAATCGCGCACCTTCGTGACCTCGACCAGCGAGATGCCCGGCAGCGCCGCAAGCTCGTCCTTGACCCGGTAGGCGAGTTCACGCAGCGCCGCTTCGTTCGCATCGCCGTAGAGCGCAAGCTCGACGACCCGCTGACGGTTCACGATCTCGCGCACCACCGGGCGCTCGATCAGGTCTGGAAAGGTGGTGATCCGATCGACTGCCGACTTGACTTCATCGAGCTTGCGGGCAGTGCTCACGCCACGGGCAAGCTCAATGCGCACCAGGCCGACGCCTTCAGCCGCGAATCCGAGAACCCGGTCGATTCCGTCGATGCCGCGCACCTGCTCCTCGATGCGCTGCACGATCGATTCCTCGATTTCGTCGGGCGCCGCACCGGGATAGCTGACCCGAACTTCGATCGCATCGAAGCTGATCTCCGGGAAAACCTCCTGGCGGATCGACAGCGCGCTGACCAGTCCGGTGACGATGATCATCAGCATCAGCAGGTTGGCTGCGACCGGATGACGCGCCATCCAAGCGATCAGTGCGTTCATCGTGGCGTCACGACCCGGACCTCGAGCCCCTCGGTAACCACCGCCAGATCACTGACCACCACGCGCGCTCCGTTGGCCAGACCGTCGGCAGCGATCGCCACGCTGTCATCGCGCTCGAGCAGCACACGCACCGGCCGGATCGCGATCCGCTCGCCAGCCTCAACCAGCCAGATCGAAGGTCCGTCACGCAATGCCGCGCGGGCAATCAGCGCATGCTGGCCTTGGTCGCGCCCTGTGATCTGCACACTGGCATACATGCCGACAACGAGCGGTGGACCGGCTTGGCGCGCACCGCTGGCCACACCCGGCTCGCCGAGCGGCGTGCCGCGCGCGAGCGGCTCAGGCACCCGTACAACCACATTGAACGTGCGGGTTGCCGAATCGACCGCCGCCTCGACCCGATCGAGCCGACCCGGCCACTGGTAACGCTGTCCACCATGCTCGACAACAACCATCGCCGGGCTGCCCGCGCGACTCCCGGTCCAGGGATCGCGCACTAGAGCCATGTCCCGGTCAGTCAACGAGACCACGATCTCGAGGTCACCGGAGGCGAAGATCCGGGCCAGCTGTTTTCCGGGTTGCACGGTGTCACCGACATCGACCTGCTCACTGAGCACCCGCCCGTCGAACGGCGCGCGAATCTCGGTACGAGACAAGTCAAGTTGACGCTGACGCTCGATCGCCTGAGCGCGCTCCAAGGCCGCCCTGGCCTGGTCTTTTGCTGCGATTCGCTCATCACGCGTCTGAGGCGACAAGAACCCCTTGTCGATTAGCGCCTCGGTGCGCTGCAACAAGCGCTCGGCCAGCAGCAGCGCGGCCTGCGCCGAACGCCGCTCGGCCTGCGCCTGCGCCAGGGCCGCACGAAACGGCTCTGCGTCCAATCTCACCAGCACTTCTGACTTGGCAAACTGCCCACCAGAGACCATCGCACGTGACAGCTCAACGATTCGCCCCGACACCTCGGCGCCAAGCAGCACTTCGGCACGCGGCCGCACCAGGCCATTGCCAGTCACGTTCAATGCCCCGCTGGCAAACTGCACCGGCTCGACCCGTACCAGCGGCAGCTGCTTGACCACGGGCCGCACCACCGGTCGCGGCTTGAAGGTTTGCAGCGCGATGAATCCGCCGACACCGCCGGCCAGAATCAGCAGAACGACGAACCGCCAGAACCAGCTGCGCCCGCCTTGCGATGCACGCATTTCAGGCACCTGCGGTCTCGTTCAAAAAGCGCTCAGCCAGGCGGGTCCAGTATGCAGCGCCGACCGACAGGTTGGCATCGTTGAAGTCATAGTGCGAGTTGTGCAGCATCGCGCTGTCCACCCCGTTACCAAGCCGCAGAAAACAGCCCGGTTTGTGCTGCAGGTAGTACGCGAAGTCCTCGCTCCCGGTGACCGGACCAAACGGCGCCTGAACCTTGTCAAGTCCGACCAGTTCCTGCGCGACCTGACAGGCGAACTCGGTTTCAGCCTGGCTGTTGACCAGCACCGGTGCGCCGCGCTGGTAGGACACGTGCGCATCCCCGCCGAAGGAACGCGCCTGCGTTTGTGCAAGTTCCGTGATGCGCTGCTCGAGCCGGTCCCGCACCTCGGGGCTGAACGAGCGCACGCTGAGCGCCATCTTGGCCTGCTCCGGGATCACGTTGGCCGCCTTGCCGGCATGCACCGCCCCGATGGTCACGATCGCGGTCTGCGTCGGGTCGATGTTGCGCGACACTACGGTTTGCAGGGCCATGATCAGGCTCCCCAGGATGACGACCGGATCGACCGCCAGATGCGGCCGGGCCGCATGGCCGCTGCGTCCAGTGATCGTGATGTCGACCCGATCAGAGGCCGACATGAAGGGACCTGCGCCGAACATGAACGTGCCCTGCTCGACCCCCGGATGATTGTGCATGCCGAAGATCGCATCGCACGGAAAGCGCTCGAACAGACCATCGGCGATCATCTGCTGCGCGCCGCTGTTGTTGCCAGCCTCCTCGGCCGGCTGAAAGACCAGATGCACGGTGCCGTGGAACTGGCGGGTTGCCGCCAGTTGCTGCGCGGCACCGAGCAGCATCACAGTGTGGCCATCGTGGCCGCACGCATGCATCGTGCCAGCGCGCGAGCTCGCATACGGTTTACCGGTTTCCTCCTGGATTGGCAGCGCGTCCATGTCGGCGCGCAAGGCAATGCTGCGACCGGGACCGTTGCGCAGGGTTCCGACGACCCCGTGGCCACCAACACCACGCGTCACCTCATAACCCCAGGATTCGAGCTGCTCCGCGACCCAACTTGCGGTAGAGGCCTCTTCGAAGGAGAGCTCCGGATTGTGATGCAGATGACGACGCTTGTCGGTCAGCAGACCGGCCGCGCCGGCCAGATCGGATAGCTGGCAAAAGCAGGTGTAGCGTGCATTCATGACAGGCTCAGCCTCGCACGGTTTGAATGAATTCGAGCACTGTCTCGGACGGCCGACACAAGCGCGCGCGACCGCCGGCCAGTACGATCGGCCGATTGATCAGCACCGGATGCGTAAGCATCGCATCGAGCAGTTGCTCGTCGTCCACCGCGGGGTCGTCCAGCCCGAGCTGTGCATGGATCGGCTCCTTGGCACGTACCAGCGCGCGTAGCGGCTGACCGCTGGCCGCGGCGATCTCGCGCAGCCTCTGGCGATCGGGCGGGGTTTGCAGGTATTCGATGATCTCGGGTTCGATGCCGGCATCGCGCAGAAACTGCAACACATTGCGCGAAGTTCCGCATCGAGGATTGTGCAGAATCGTGAAGTCGGGCATGGCAACAACCGGTGCAAAAATGGGTAGGCGATTAACCCATCAGTATCGCACGCAGCACGGGCTGCGATGCAGGCAAAACCGAACTAGCTTCCGAGGCCAGCCCGCACAGTCCAGCGGCACAACCAGTAATGCTCAAGCTCGCGGAACTCGACCGAATCGGCCCAGCCATCCAGTTGCATGCGCAATTGCGCCGCTTGCGGGAAATTTTTCAGCACCTCGTGTCGAGAGCCGTCCTGAAGGTGCCGGGTCTGGTAGGTATTGCCCTGCTCATCCGTGCGCCCAAGCGGCGTGCTGCTGCCTGGCACATAGCGATTGTCGAGCATCAGCACAAGCGCCCCCGGCTCCAGGCAAGCGGTGAGTGAGCCCAGAAACTGCGGCACCCTTTGCAGCGGCAGATGCGACCACCAAAAGCCCGCAAAGGCCGCATCAAAGCGCCCGCCCCCCGGATCCAGCGCATAGGCGTCTGCAAGCCGGTATTCGACAAGTGCCGGATCGAGCTGCTTGGCCCGTGCCTCGCGCAAGGTCTCGGCATTGATGTCTGTGGCCAGCACATAGTTGGCGCTTGTCGCGATGAACTGCGTCCAGTACCCGGTGCCACAGGCGATCTCGAGCACCCGACGCCCGCTCAAAAGCGTGGGAATCTCACGCTCGAGCAGACGCAAATCCGTCTGCCGCTCGGGCTTGTCATAAATGCGTTCGTACTCGCGGGCACGCGCCGCATAGTAGGCACGCATCGCGACATCATCGGGCGCAGCCGCAACCATGGAATCGCCGCGGTCGGGATTCATGCCAATGCGCTCGCCGACGGCGCAGGCTACAGCCCCTCGACCATCACCAGTCGGGAGTTCGAGGCCTTGCGGCGGATTTCCTTCAATGGCCGGTACTCGGGCGAGTCGTACCAGGCCTTCAGGCGCTCGACGCTCGGAAACTCCAGGATCACCGCACGACGCGGCTGCCAGTCGCCCTCGAGTACCTCGGTGGCACCGCCGCGAGCCGCATAGCGCCCGCCGTACGCGGCGATCGTCGCCGGCACACCGGCGCGGTATTGCTCATACAGGGCAGGATCTGTCACTTCAACATCGGCGATCAGGAATGCAGGCATGCTCGGTCTCCAGTCAGGGCAGGATTATCTGTGCAGCGTGCGGGCCGTTGCCGCGCGTGCGGTCACATCGTGGCGGTGATGCATCAATCAATCTGCAGAATCGGTACAGCGCAGACCACGCTCAAGGTGTCGCCTTCCGGGTCTTGAGAAGGTTCAGCATGCCCTCCAGGCCCAGGATGTAGCTATAGGTGCCCAACCCGTACACCACGCCGGTGGCGGCCTTTGCCACCACGCAGGGAATGCCCCGTGCCTCGACGTTGCTCATATGCACCTCCACGTAAGGCAACTCGGCGCTGCGCACACAATCAGCCAGCGCGTGGCCGGCGTAATTGAAGCCGGCCGGATTCATCACCAGCCCGTCGAACCCCTCGTCAAGCGCCGCATAAATGCGGTTGATCGCCTCGCCCTCGACGTTGGTGTAGAAAATTTCGAGCTGATAGCCCTTGTCGCGGGCATGCTCCATCAGCATGGCATCGAGCTGCGCGGCCGTCGTGGTGCCGTAGAACTCGGGCTGGCGCTTGCCCAGATGGACCATGTTTGCGCCCTGGATCAGCAAGATCTTGTGCATTCTCGAAATTCCGGGTTTGACCTCAAGGGTCGTGTCAATCATTCAATCGATTCAATCGCCGGTCACCGCCTGGCGTGCGGCTGGGCCCCAAGGCTCAGAGGTCTGCTGCGTACCTGGCCAGCATGCGCTCCTGACTCTCGGCGGGCTCGCTTGAACCGATCTGATCGCGGATCATCTGGTTCATCGTCGGCAGCGCGCTGCGCTCGACTCGCGCCTGCTCCGACCACAACTTGGAGCGCATCAGCGCCTTGGCGCAATGCAGATAGGCCTCGCGCACATGCACCTCGATGAGCACCCGCGGGGTGCGCTTGTCATCGGCAAACCCGGCGAGTAATTGCAGATCGGACACCACCCGCGCATCGCCGTTGACCCGCAAGGTCTCGTCAACGCCAGGAATCAGAAACAGCATGCCGATTCGTCCCTGCGCGATGAGATTGCCCAGCGTATCGAGCCGGTTGTTTCCCGGAGAGTCCGGCAACAGCAAGGTATGGGCATCCTGCACCCGCACAAAGCCTGGCGCGCCACCCCGCGGGGACGCGTCCAGCATGCCGTCCGCGCCCAGGCTGGCAAGCACCACAAACGGCGACAGTGCGACATAGCGCTGGCAATGGGGATCGAGATGGTCGAGCTGCTTGCGCAGCGCGCGCTCGGTCGCATCCGGGTAGAGCGCGCGCAGCGCCTGCTGATCCTCGATCGTCACGATGATTTCCTCAGGTATCCTAGACAACGCTGGATTTCGCCCTTGACAGGCTTCGGTCGGTCGCCTTGCCGCCGACCGCCATAATGCCCGCGTGGCGCGCGATCGCAAAGCCCTCGTGCCCGCGAATTCACCTGTCGCCGGAACCCGGGTTTGTTTGCCTTTCGCGGCCCAATCGGGTAAACAGCAAGCGGCTTCAGAAAGCAGGCGCCATAGAGTGCCGTCCTTAAACCAAAGAAAGGAGACATGTGATGAACCGCAAGGCTCGAATCACGACTCTCGCCCTTGTTGCCTTGACCGCTGGCGCCTTTAGCGCCGGGGCTGCCCACGCCGAAAAGGCTGGCGGCATCCTGAAAATGCATCACCGCGACAACCCGGGCAGTGCATCGGTCCACGAGGATGCGTCTTACTCGACGAACATTCCGTTCATGGGCCTGTACAACAACCTGGTGATGTACGACCAGGCGGTTGCCACGAACAGCATCGACTCCATCGTTCCGGATCTTGCGACCGAATGGTCCTGGAACTCGGACAAGACCAAGCTGACGTTCAAGCTGCGCCAGGGGGTCAAATGGCATGACGGCAAGCCGTTCACTGCCAAGGACGTCCAGTGCACCTTCGACCTGCTGCAGGGCAAAGGCGACAAAAAACTGCGTCAGAATCCTCGCAAGGCCTGGTACAACAACCTGGACAGCGTCACCGCCAACGGCAACTTCGAGGTCACCTTTAATCTGAAGCGCAAGCAGCCCGCGTTCATCGCGCTGCTGGCCTCCGGCTACACGCCGATGTACCCGTGCCACGTTGACCCGGCCAAGATGCGCACGAACCCGATCGGCACCGGTCCGTTCAAGTTTGTCGAGTACAAGCGCAATGAATCGATCAAGGTGACCCGTAATCCGGATTACTGGAAAAAGGGTCGTCCGCTGCTCGATGGCATCGAGTACACGATCATCCGCAACCGCTCCACCGCAGCGCTCGCATTCGTCTCCGGCAAGACCGACATGGGCTTCCCGTTGGCCTTTAGCGTCGCCATGGTGCGCGACATCAAAAAACAGGTTCCTGAGGCGGTCTGCGAAATCCAGACGACCAACGTCGCAACCAACCTGATCGTCAATCGTGACGCTCCGCCATTTGACAACGCCGACGTTCGTCGGGCGATGGCGATGGCGCTGGACCGCAAGGCCTTCGTGGAAATTCTTTACGAAGGCAATGCGGAGATCGGTGGCGCGATGCTGCCGCGTCCGAACGGCGTTTGGGGTATGCCGGTCGAGCTGCTGCGCACAATGCCTGGCTACAACCCGGACGTGAAAGCCAACCGGGAGGAAGCTCGCGCGCTGATGAAAAAGGCGGGTTATGGGCCTGACAAGCGCCTGAAGGTCAAGGTATCGACCCGTAACATCGCCATCTATCGCGATCCGGCGGTGATCCTGATCGACCAGCTTAAGGACATCTACATTGACGGCGAGCTCGAGGTCGTGGAAACCCCGAACTGGTTCCCGAAGGTCGCACGCAAGGATTACGCGGTTGGCCTGAACCTGACCGGTAGTGCGGTGGACGATCCGGATCAGAACTTCTACGAGAACTATTCCTGCGGTTCGCAGCGCAACTACACGAAGTACTGCAACAAGGAGCTCGAGAAGCTGTTTGATCAACAGTCAATGGAAGATGACTTCGAAAAGCGCAAGGCGATCGTCTGGGAGATCGACAAGAAGCTGCAGGAGGACGTAGCCCGTCCGATCATCGTGCACTCGCGCGAAGGCACCTGCTATCGGCCGTACGTGAAGGGCATCACCGTGATGTCGAACAGCTCGTACAACGGCTATCGCTACGAAGACGTCTGGCTCGACAAGTAAGCCACTGAGAGGACCCCGTCGCTCGACGGGGTCCCATCGCAGTACTAGGAAGTAAGGAGCTGTCTTGGGTACCTATCTGGTGCGCAGAACACTGCTGATGATCCTGACCTTGTTTGGGATCTCGGTCGTTATCTTCACGTTGTTGCGCGTTGTTCCCGGTAACGTGGTCGACATCCTGTTTGAAGCGTCTGGCTTCGTCGACGAAGCCGAAAAGGCGCAAATCGAAAAGGATCTTGGTCTGGACAGACCCTTGCATATTCAATATGCAAGCTGGATTTCGGGTCTTGCCCAGGGAGATCTGGGCTACTCCTATGCGTCGGAAAAACCGGCCATCGAAGAAATTGCACCGAGAATTCCGGTCACCACCAAACTTGCGGTGCTTGCACTGGTCTTTTCCATCATCATGGGTGTGCCGCTTGGAGTCGTCAGCGCGGTCCGACAAAATTCTGGGCTGGACTACGCGTTCAGGCTGGTCAGCCTAAGCGGGCTTTCACTGCCATCGTTCTGGCTTGGCCTGTTGGTCTTGATGCTGTTCGTTGTGGCCACCGGCAACCTGCCGATCTACGATGCCGAGACCGAGAGCTTCTGGGATGCGCTGCTGATGTACAGCGTACCGGCGGCAATTGTCGGGTTTCGCAGTTCCGCGCTGATCATGCGTCTGACCCGCTCTTCGATGCTTGAAGTGATGCGTCAGGACTACATTCGTACCGCGCGTGCCAAGGGTGCCAGCAAGAATTCCGTCAATTATCGCCACGCACTGCGCAATGCGCTGCTGCCGGTTGTGACCGTGATCGGCATCGAAGCCGCCTTCTTGATTGGCGGACTCATCGTGACCGAGACGGTCTTCAATATCCCTGGCATTGCACGCTTCCTGGTTGAAGCCATCCAGTGGCGCGACTATCCGATCGTGCAGAACCTGGTGATGTTTGCGGCAGTCGTTGTCGTCGTGGTCAATTTCATCGTCGACCTTCTTTACGCAGTCCTGGATCCGAGAATTCGCTATGGCGACTGAATCCGAAACAACCGACCACTCGGCCCACCTTGCCAAAGCGGGAGCGAACGTCAACACCAGGTTTGGCGAGTTGCTCTTTCTGGCACGACGTTATCCACTGGGTGCAGTGGGCGCGATCATCGTCATTGCCTTTGTCTTCGCCGCGGTGTTTGCCGAGCTGATTACGGTCCACGACCCCCTGGCGACCGATGCCGACATGTCGCTGAGCGCGCCGGGAGCACATCATTGGCTCGGCGCAGACAACTTCGGACGCGATGTCTACAGCCGGATCGTCTACGGTGCGCGCATTTCCCTGGCAGTGGGTCTGGGCTCCACCTTCCTGGGGTGTTTGCTGGGGGTAATTCTGGGCCTGGTGTCCGGCTATATGTCGGGCTGGGTTGATCTGAGCGTTCAGCGCGTGATCGACATCATGCAAGCCCTGCCGCTGCTGGTGCTGGCCCTGGTGATGGCCGCCGCCCTTGGCCCGTCGCTCGAAAACACGATCATCGCGATCGCAATCCCGATCGTCCCGCACGTGGCCAGGGTGATCCGGGCCAATACCCTGGCCTTGCGCGAACAACCGTTCGTTGAAGCCGCTCGTGCCGTCGGCATGAGCGACTTCCGGATCGCGGTGCGCCATGTGCTGCCCAACACCCTCGCGCCACTGATTGTGCTGGGTACCGCGCAACTGGGTTCGGCAATCCTCACCGAAGCTTCGCTGTCGTTCCTGGGCCTGGGCATTCCGGAGCCCTTCCCGTCCTGGGGTCGCATGCTGTCCGAATCAGCGGCCGAATATGTGCGAACCGCCCCCTGGCTCGTGATCTTCCCGGGGGTGGCGATCAGTCTGGTCGTGTTCGGCACCAACCTGATGGGCGACGCTCTTCGCGACCTTCTCGACCCGAGGCAAAGAACGTGAGTGCCATGCCGACCATCGGCGAGACGATTCTCGACGTCGCCGGGCTCAAGACCTATTTCTACACGCGGGCGGGGATCGTCAAGGCGGTCGAGGACCTCACCTTCACGCTCAGCCGCGGGGAGACACTGGCTATCGTCGGCGAATCCGGCTGCGGCAAGAGCATGACCGCGCTGTCGCTGATGCGCCTGATCCCGGAACCGCCGGGGCGTATCGCCGCCGGCAAGATCGTGCTCGACGGCCGGGATCTGCTGACCCTCGACGAAGAGTCGATGCGTCAGGTGCGCGGCAACGAGATCTCGATGATCTTTCAGGAGCCGATGACCTCGCTGAATCCGGTGCTGACCGTCGGCAACCAGATCGGCGAGACGCTGCGTCTGCATCAGAAACTGTCCGAGGCCGAAATCAAAGCGCGCACCATCGACATGTTGCGCCTGGTCGGCATCCCGGAACCCGAGCAGCGCGCCCGGGAGTATCCGCATCAGTTATCTGGTGGCATGCGCCAGCGGGTGATGATCGCGATTGCGCTGGCTTGCAATCCAAAAGTGCTGATCGCCGACGAGCCGACCACCGCGCTTGATGTGACGATTCAGGCGCAGATCATCAATCTGATGATCGACCTGCAACGGGAACTCGGCACTGCGATGATCCTGATCACGCACGACTTGGGCGTGGTCGCGGAGACCGCGCAGCGGGTGATCGTCATGTATGCGGGGCGCAAGGTCGAAGAAGCCAGTGTCGAGGCGCTCTTCGAGCGCCCGATGCATCCGTACACCCGCGGTCTGCTCGATTCGGTTCCGCATCTGACCTCGATCAGCGGTGACGAGGCTCCGGAACATCTGAACGAAATCCCCGGCATGGTGCCGGCGTTGTCAAACCTGCCGCAGGGCTGCGCCTTCGCGCCGCGCTGCAAGTTTGCCGACGACCAGTGCACTGCCCAATATCCGCCGTTCGAACTCAAGAGTGATGGCCATTGGGCCGCCTGCTGGCACTCGGAGCGGCTCAGTGGAGACAGCAATGCCTGATCCGGTGCTGGAAGTCACCGATCTGAAGAAGCACTACCCGATCAAAAAGGGGCTGCTGCGACGTACGGTCGGTAATGTCTATGCGGTCGACGGGATCAGCTTCTCGGTCGCCGAAGGTGAAACCCTGGGCCTGGTCGGTGAGTCCGGCTGCGGCAAGTCCACGGCCGCGCGTGCGGTGATGCGACTGGTCGAACCCACCTCCGGTTCGATCAAGCTCGAAGGCCAGGAAATCGCGCATCTGGGCAAGAAGGAGTTGCGCCCGTTTCGTCGCGAAATGCAGATCGTGTTCCAGGATCCGTTCGCGTCGCTCGATCCACGCATGACGGTTGGCGATATCGTCGGCGAGCCCTTGCAGGTGCATGGCATTGCACGCGGCAGCGAGCTGGCCGATCGGGTTGCGGGCCTGTTCACGCAGGTGGGTCTGCGTGCCGAGCAGATGAAACTGTTTCCGCACCAGTTCTCCGGCGGTCAGCGCCAGCGGATCTGCATCGCTCGCGCCCTTGCGCTGAATCCGAAGCTGATCGTCGGCGATGAGCCAGTCTCGGCGCTGGACGTCTCGATCCAGGCGCAGGTGATCAACCTGCTGGTCGATCTGCAGCAGGAAAAAAAACTGTCCTACCTGTTCATTGCGCATGATCTCGCCGTGGTCGAACACATCAGCCACCGGGTCGCAGTGATGTACCTGGGCAAGATCGTCGAGTACGCGGACAAGAAGACGCTGTTTAGCCATCCGCTGCATCCGTACACCGAGGCGCTGCTGTCGGCGGTCCCGATCCCGAATCCAAAGATCAAGCGCAAAAAACAGATTCTGGTCGGTGATGTGCCCAGCCCGGTCAATCCGCCGCCGGGATGCTCATTCCACACCCGCTGCCCGCACGCGATGCCGCGCTGCAAGAGCGAGGTTCCGCAATTGCAGGAAATGAGCACTGGCAACTGGGTGGCCTGCCATCTGCATCAGGGCGGTAAAGCGGTCGCCGCCTGACGGGGCTCGGGCCAGAATCACTCGCGGGTGAGAAACTCCGGCACCGCGATGGCACGACGGGTCGCCTTGTCGATCAGCACAGCGACCAGTTCGGCACCCGCGATGGGCGCATGATCCTGCAGGCGGTAGATCTGATGCAGCAGGCGAATCGTCTTGCCCTGGATCGGGCCGACTCGCGACAGAAGGACCAGCACGTCGCCGACACGAGCCTGCTGATGATGATCCAGTCGTAGCTCGAGTGCCGCACGACCATAACCACGGTCCCTGAGCCAGTTCACGCCAGCCCCCGCCCGCTCCCAGACATGGCCAGCGGCATCGGCCAGCATCGCGGCCAGATGCTGCTCGGTGAGCGCGCCGCCGGCCGTGCACTGAGCCATCGTCACCCAGTTGCGCCCTGCCGCAAACGCCCCTGCATCGAGCATGTGCTGGTACGACACAGCAGGCGCGTAGGCGTTGTCGACACTGCGCGACAAGGCCTCGGCAACCACAGCCTCGGATACCTGCTCCACCTGGGCACGATCGGCCTGTGGGCTTGGTGCATCTAGCGCGGTGGCGATCAGCTTGCCATCGCCGACATGACGCATCAGATGCACCAGTGATCCTTGGTGCGCACCATCGCTGATCCGACCAGTCTCGATCATGAAGATATCGCCGGCCAGCAACTCGGCATGAAAGCGCATCAGTCGCGACCGCGGAGCCGGCGCATCCACCGTTTCGCCCCCGGTCATGCCGGCGAAGCGCGCAGCCAGGTCGAACTGCATGCAGTAAAACTGCACGTTCCAGTGGTCATTGGAGTCGCACTGCCACGCACCGACGGTGCCATGTTGTATCTCGGTCAGTTTCGGATGCTGGATTTTTGTCATCGAGGCGGCCCTTGCCGGTGCTGAACATGTCTGTTGCATTATCGCGCGAGCATGCGAGCGCATCCCAGCCTGCACGCCAGCATCTTTTCTGTCAAAGTCGGCGGCATCGCCAAGAGATATCCTCGATTCATGATCGCGCAGACCCTCCCTCCGAACGACGAAGGCCATGCCCTTCGCAACGAACCCTGGTACCTTGCGCAGCGCGACGAGATCGCCCTGTTCGACGCCGCCTACGCGGCGCGCCTGCCGGTGTTACTCAAAGGTCCAACCGGCTGTGGCAAGACCCGCTTCGTCGAGCACATGGCGTGGCGGCTGTATCGCCAGCAGGACAGCGCGCGCAGGCAGCTCGACATTCCGCTGCTGACAGTCGCCTGCCATGAAGACCTGACCGCGACCGATCTGGTCGGCCGCCATCTGCTGGCCGGCGATCAGACGGTCTGGATGGACGGCCCGCTGACCCGCGCGGTACGTAGCGGCGCCATCTGTTATCTGGACGAAGTGGTCGAGGCACGCAAGGACACCACGGTGGTGGTGCATGCACTGTCGGACCATCGCCGGCTGCTGCCGATCGAAAAAACTGGCGAGCTGCTCGATGCGCACCCGGACTTTCTGCTGGTGATCTCCTACAACCCGGGATACCAGAGCGTTCTGAAAGACTTGAAACCCTCGACGCGGCAACGCTTCGTCAGCATCGAGTTCGACTACCCTGCGCCCGAGCAGGAAGCGATGATCATCGCGCACGAAAGCGGAGCCGAGCCGCAGCTCGCGCAAACGCTGGCGCGGATCGGCCTGATGGTGCGCAACCTGAAGGAGCATGGCTTCGAGGAAGGCGTCAGCACACGACTGCTGGTCTATGCGGCGCAGCTCACGGTTGGCGGCATCGAACCGCGACGCGCCTGCGATGTCGCAATCGCCCGTGCGGTCACCGATGATCGCGACGTGCAGCAGGCGATCACCGAGATCGTCGACATCGTGCTGCCGTGAGTGATCCGGTTGCGCTGGTCGACGCGCAGCGGGTGCTTGGCCTGTTTGCGCAGGGGATCGGCGGGCGCTATCTGCATCTGAAGCCGACGCAGTCGCTGGGCGGCAGCTTCAGGCCGCAAAGCGTGACCACCGACGGCGCGGCGATCTTTCTGCCCGAACAGGTCGACTTGTTCGAAACGCGCCGCGACAACCTCGGCTTTTACCGGATCGCGGTACTGCACCAGATTGGTCTGATCGAGGCCGGCACCTATGCGTTCACGCTGGAGACGGCGCGCGAACGCATCCCCGACCTACCCGCCGAGCGGCCGCGCCTGGGCGATGCTGGCGTCGGTCTGGCCCGGTTTTTCGGGCTGTGGCCGCAGCCCTCGCTGATGCGCCTGCTGTTCATGCTGTGCGAGGATCTGCGCATCGACCGGCGGATCGCGCGCCTGTACCCGGGCGCACGATCAGACCTCGCACGCGCGATGCGCCACGCGCTTGCGCAGCGCCCGGCGTTCGAGACGCTGTCCTTGCGTGCGGCGCGCCTGGAAGCGCTGCTTCGGTACACGCTCGGCGTGCCGCGAGCCGCCGTCTGCGAGGCGTTGCAGGCGCTCGATCCGCATGGGCCACTGCCGGCCATGCTCGATGCGCTGGACGCGCTCGAGCAGCGCTGTGCCGATGTCTACGACAGCGCCCAGGCGGCGCTGCGCTGCTATCGGCTTGTGGCCGGGCTTGCGGCGATCGAGACCGATGAGGATCCGGATGCGTCAGATCCTGGCCAGCGTTCGAGCTCCGCCGCGCCGGCGCCCCCGGGTCCCGGTCAGGCCGCGCCAGACGAAGACGAAACCGTCGACGACTATCCCGACATTGAGTTTCGCGGCGAGGTGATGCCCGAACTGGTGCAACGCCAGATGCGTGCGGCGCAGATCGAAGCGCAGTTAGCCAACGCGGGCGTGGGCAGCATCGATCCACAGCAGGTCACCGACCAGGGCGAACGCCAGATGCGCAGGCAGCTCGAGGCCGACCGGGTTGCGCTGTATCGGGCGTTCGGGCATCTGGACGCCGGCAGCCGCAGCTTTCTGATCGACGAGTGGGACTTTCACGGACAGCGCTATCTGCGTGGCTGGTGCCGGCTGTTCGAGCGCAGGCTCAAGGGGGAGGATTTCGACTTCATCGACCGGGTTCGCCAGCGGCATGGCGCGCTGGCGCGGCGCATCAAGCGCCAGTTCATGTCGATGCGTCCGGAGTCCTACCGGCGTGAGCGCCCGGTGCGCGATGGCGAGCAACTCGAGATCGATGCGCTGGTCGAGCAAGTCGTTCGCCGACGTACCGGACAGCCCCCCGACGATCGGGTCTACATGCGGCGCGAGCGTGGCCAGCGCGAAGTCGCCTGCGCGCTGCTGCTCGACATGAGTGCATCCACCGACTACCCGGTGCCGCAGCCAACTTCCGCAGGAGAGGACATCGCAGCCGACACCACTGACGGACGGCAGGATCCGGCCGAAGAAGAGGATCCGTATCTTTGGGCAGCACAGCGCAGTCCCGACGATATCGCTGCTGAGCAGCCCGAGCCGCGACGGGTGATCGACGTCGCGCGCGAATCGCTGGCGCTGATGTGCGAGGCGCTCGATACGCTGGGCGACAGCCATGCGGTGTACGGATTTTCCGGCTACGGACGCGACGAGGTGGAGTTTTACGTCGCCAAGGAGTTCACCGAAAAACTAGGCGCACGCAGCTGGGCGGCGATTGCCCAGATGAAGCCGCGCCGCTCGACCCGCATGGGAGCGGCAATCCGCCATGCCAGCGCCAAGTTGCGTGCGCACGAGGCGCGCACCCGGCTGCTGATCGTGATCTCGGACGGATTCCCCGAGGATCATGACTACGGCCCGGACCGCAACGACCATGAATACGGCATCCAGGACACCGCGCTTGCCTTGCGCGAGGCCGAGCGCGATGGCGTGCGCACCTTCTGCGTCACGGTCGATCGGGCCGGTCGCGACTACCTGCGCCGGATGTGCGAACCGGATCGCTACATGGTCATTGATGAAATCGAGGAACTCCCGGAGGCACTGACCAAGGTGTACCGGGCGATGACGCGCTAGACGGGCGCCCGGCAAGCCTTGCGGCGCCGCACAGGCTCAGATCTCGCGTGCGTCGTTGTAGCGGTACTGGAGCAGGCGTAGAGGCGCAATCTTGCGCACCAGGCCGTGCAAGGGGATCGGCGCAGGCTCGGTGAACGGCAATGCAAGGTCCTGATGCGGCACGCCGCGCACCGCAGCCGCAAGCTCCCGACCGAGTGCCACCGACAGCCCGACTGCGCGACCATTACAGCCGGCCCAGGCATAGGCGTCCGGCCCGAGCTGGTGCACCCGCGGAAAAAAGTCGGTGGTCATACCCAGATACCCGTTCCAGACGTAATCGAACTGCACCTGCCCGATCTGGGGGAACAAGCGCTCAAGCCGCGCCCCAATGCGCTTGCGCAGCTTTTGCGCGCCGTTGCGCGGATTGACCAGCGCCCCGCCGGTGACCAGCCGATTCCGCGCGTCATAGCGCATGAAATGCAGATCGCCATGGGTGTCCGACACCGCCTCGCGCCCCGGAATGATGCTGCGCCTTGCCTGATCGTCGATTGGCGCGGTCGCCATCTGCCAGGACAGCACCGGGACCACCTCATGCGCGATGTCCGGGGCAAGCTGCGAGCGGAACTCGCCGGTATAGGCATGCGTGGCAAGTACCAGCGCACCGGCACGCACCTGCCCATGGTCGGTCCGCGCAACCCACCGGGCGCTG
>JALRBB010000381.1 GCA_023257915.1 Quisquiliibacterium sp.
CATCTGGTGCCACAACCAGGGCAAGGACTCCTGCTCCAAGGGATTGCGCGAAAAGCCTGACGCGGACGGCAAGGCGGCCTTCAAAAAGACGGTGTTCGGCGTCAAGCAGGCCGGCTGCCCGCTTGAGGAACGAATCTCGGAGTTCCATCTGGTCAAGACGCAAGGCCATGCGATCGCGGCATTGGCAATGATCACGATCGACAATCCGATGGCGGCTGCCACCGGCCACCGGATCTGCAACGACTGCATGAAGGCCTGCATTTACCAAAAGCAGACCCCGGTCGACATTCCGCAGGCCGAGACCCGCTCGCTCAAGGATGTGCTCGAGCTGCCCTGGGGCTTCGAGATCTACAGTCTGCTCACCCGCTGGAATCCGCTGAACATCCGGCGTCCGCTTCCTGCAGCCGACACCGGCTACAAGGTGCTGGTTGCCGGCATGGGCCCTGCCGGTTTCACGCTGGCGCATCATCTGCTCAATGACGGTCATGCGGTCGTCGGCATCGACGGGCTGAAGATCGAGCCACTTCCCGCGGCCCGTGGCGGATCCGACCCGCTCGGTAAGCCGGTCGCGTTTGAGCCGATCGAGGATGTCGAGACGCTGTTCGAGTCACTGGATGACCGGATCATGGCCGGCTTCGGCGGAGTCGCCGAGTACGGCATCACCGTGCGCTGGAACAAGAATTTCCTGAAGCTGATTCGCCTGCTGCTCGAGCGACGCGACCGCTTTGCGCTGTACGGAGGTGTGCGCCTGGGCAGCACGCTCGCGGTCGACGACGCCTTCGCGCTCGGCTTCGATCACATCGCGCTGGCGATCGGTGCCGGTCGGCCAACAACGCTGGACATCCCGAACGGACTGGCGCGGGGCGTTCGCACGGCCAGTGACTTTCTGATGGCGCTGCAACTCACCGGAGCGGCTAAGGCCGATTCGATTGCGAACATGCAAGTGCGACTACCCGTGGTGGTGATCGGCGGCGGACTCACTGCGGTGGATACCGCGACCGAGTCGCTGGCGTATTACGTGGTGCAGGTCGAAAAGTTCCTCGCCCGCTATGAAGCGCTGGTTGCGATCGAAGGCGAAGCCGCGGTGCGCTCCGGCTGGCGCCCGGAAGAACAGGAAACCGGCGATGAGTTCCTTGCACACGCCCGTGCGATCCGTGCCGAGCGTACCGCTGCGGCCCGTGAATCGCGCGCGCCGAAAATCGTCGAGATGCTGCAGGCCTGGGGCGGAGTCAGTATTGCCTATCGCAAGCGCTTGATCGACAGCCCGTCCTATACGCTGAACCACGAGGAAGTCGAGAAGGCTCTTGAGGAAGGCATCCGATTTGCCGAATGCCTGAGCCCGACCCGCATCGACGTTGACGCCTCGGGCGCGGTCGAATCGATCACCCTGGCCACCCAGGTGCTCGACGAGGACGGGCGCTGGAGCCAGGGCGACACCGTATGCTGGCCCGCGCGCAGTGTGTTCATCGCCGCCGGCACGCAGCCGAACACGGTGCTCGCACGCGAAGACGCCACGCACTTCGAACTCGATGGCAAATATTTCCGGGCAATCGACGAGAACGGCGCCCCGGTCAAACCGGAATACGCTTCCAGCAAACCAGACGAAGCGCGGGTGCTATTGTCGCGGATCTCCGACGGCCGCCTGGTCTCGTTCTTCGGCGATCTACATCCGAGCTGGTTTGGCAATGTCGTCAAGGCGATGGGGTCTGCCAAGCAGGGGTACCCGGTGGTCAGCCGGGTGCTGTCGGCGCGCAGTCCGGCGAACCCGCAGCCATTTGCCACCTTGCGCGGCGAACTCGACGGCCTGCTGCGGGCCCGCATCGAGCGTATCGAGCGACTGACACCGA
This sequence comes from Quisquiliibacterium sp., assembly GCA_023257915.1. GTDB lineage: Bacteria > Pseudomonadota > Gammaproteobacteria > Burkholderiales > Burkholderiaceae_E > Quisquiliibacterium. The sequence continues at coordinate 1,848 of JALRBB010000381.1, forward strand.
CCATCGTCGAGGTCGTCGTGCGTGCTCCGATGGCAGCCCGCCGCTTTGAGCCCGGACAGTTCTACCGGCTGCAGAATTTCGAGGCGCTCGCGCCCATCGCCGACGTGGGCGGACAGCGCACCCGCCTCGCAATGGAGGGCCTGGCGCTGACCGGTGCCTGGGTCGATCGAGATGCCGGCCTGGTCTCAACAATCGTGCTCGAAATGGGCGGATCTTCGAACCTGTGCGATTCGCTGCAACCCGGCGAACCGGTGGTGCTGATGGGACCGACCGGCGCGCCGACCGAAATCGAGGCTGGCGAGACCGTGATCCTGGCTGGCGGCGGACTGGGCAATGCGGTGCTGTTCTCGATCGGCGCCGCCTTCCGGGCCCGCGGCTCTCGGGTGCTGTATTTCGCGGGCTACAAGAAACTGATCGATCGCTACAAGGTCGCGGAGATCGAGGCGGCCGCCGACGTCGTGATCTGGTGTAGCGACGAGGCGCCTGGATTCGTGCCATCGCGTCCCCAGGATCGAAGCTTCGTGGGCAATATCGTCAAGGCGATGGCGGCTTACGGACGCGGCGATCTTGGCGAGATCACGATCCCGATGCTCGAGGCTGACCGGATCATCGCGATCGGCTCTGACAAGATGATGGCCGCAGTCGGGCGGGCTCGTCACGAGGTACTGGCCGGCATGTTGAAAGCCGAACATTTTGCGATCGGCTCGATCAACTCGCCCATGCAATGCATGATGAAGGAGATCTGCGCCCAGTGTCTGCAGGAACAACGCGATCCGGTCACCGGCGAGACGCGCTACGTGTTCTCCTGCTTTAACCAGGACCAGCCTCTGGATGCAGTCGACTTCCAGGCGCTCGATCAGCGTCTTCGCCAAAACTCGCTGCAGGAAAGGCTGACCACGCGCTGGATTGGCCAGTGCACCCGGGCGGTTTCCAGGCAGGCCGCTGCCGGCTGAGCCGGTCGCGCTGACCCGGGTGTTCCGAAACCCGGGCGTTTGCGGCAATCCCCCGCGCCGAACGCCAAGCACCAAGATTGTGCGACGCAGCAAACCGGGCTAAACTGCCGGGCACAAAGCAAGCTTTTTGAGAGGACAGCCCCATGCTCTACCAGCTCCGTGAAGCGCAACGCGCGGTGCTCACCCCGCTGTCCGATTGGGCCGAGTCGATGAGCAAGCTGTACGTCAACCCGTACAGCCCGGTCTCGCTGCTGCCCTTCGCGAACCGGATGGCCGCCGGATTCGACCTGCTGCACCGGATGGGCAAGGACTACGAAAAGCCGGAATTCGGTATCAAGTCCACGCTGGTCGATGAGCATGAAGTCACGGTCGCCGAGCGCATCGAGTTGTCCAAACCCTTTTGCCGGCTTCTCAAGTTTGAGCGTCTGTTACCCAAGTCGCTAGCCCATCGCGCTGATGATCCGACGATGCTGGTGTTCGCACCACTATCGGGCCACCACTCGACCCTGCTGCGCGATACGGTCCGGGGCCTGCTTCCCGACCACAATGTCTACATCACCGACTGGATCGATGCCCGCATGGTGCCGATGTCCAGTGGTAACTTTCATCTGGATGACTACATCGCCTACGCGGTCGAGTTCATCCGGCATCTCGGCCCCGACGTGCATGTGATGTCGGTCTGCCAGCCCACGGTGCCGGTGCTGGCTGCGATCTCACTGATGTCTTCCAATGACGACGATCGGCTGCCGCTGACGATGACGATGATGGGCGGCCCGATCGACACGCGGCGCAGCCCCACCGAAGTCAACAACCTGGCGACCAAGCATCCGTTCTCCTGGTTCGAGCGTCATGTGATCTATTCGGTGCCCACCACCTATCCGGGTGCCGGCCGCCGGGTCTATCCAGGCTTTCTGCAACATGCAGGCTTCGTCGCGATGAATCCGGATCGCCACATGACTTCGCACTGGGACTACTACCTGGACCTGGTGCGCGGCGATCTCAATGACGTCGAGAGCCACCGCAAGTTCTATGACGAGTACAACGCGGTACTCGACATGCCTGCGGAGTACTACCTGGACACGATTCGCGTGGTCTTCCAGGAACACTTGCTGCCGCTGGGCCGCTGGGATGTCCGGTATGCGGGCAAGATGCAGCGGGTCAAGCCGGCGGATATCCGGCGGGTGGCGCTGTTCACGGTCGAAGGGGAGCTCGACGATATCTCCGGCTCCGGTCAGACCCGCTCGGCGCATGATCTGTGCGTAAACATCCCGGCTGCTCATCGCAAGCATCTGACCGCGCAGGGAGCGGGTCACTACGGGATCTTCAGTGGACGGCGCTGGCGCGAGAGCATTTATCCCGAGGTGCGACAATTCGTTCGCGACCACGCGACGCGAATCGGTGCGCCGCGTAAGAAAACTCCGGCCTGACTCGCCCGACACTGTCGCCGGCTTCCCGGGCTGCATGGCCCGGGCTGACCACCGCTCTTGAGCGCCTGCGATGCCCGATTCACTGACCGACCAGATCGACGCCATCCTGCCGCAGACGCAGTGCCGACGCTGTGGCTTCGATGCCTGCCTGCCTTACGCGCAGGCGATTGCCGACGGGTCGGCGCCGATCAACCGCTGCCCTCCGGGTGGCCAGCGCGGTATCGAGCGACTGGCCTTGCTGACCGGCCTGGCTGCGGTCGCGCTCGACCCTGAATGCGGCAGCGAAGGTCCGCATCGCAAGGCGATCGTCATCGAGCAGCATTGCATCGGCTGCACCAAGTGCATCGTTGCCTGTCCGGTGGACGCGATCATTGGCGCGCCAAAACGCATGCACACCGTGATCGCGAGCCTTTGCAGCGGTTGCGAGCTTTGCGTGCCGGCCTGCCCGGTCGACTGCATC
>JALRBB010000396.1 GCA_023257915.1 Quisquiliibacterium sp.
CATCAAAATTGCAAAAATCACGTTGGGCAAAGACAAGTTGTTCCACTCGTTCCACACGAAGTAGCCGATACCAGTCCCGCCAACCAGCATTTCAGCGGCGACAATCACCAGCCAGGCGATGCCCATCGAGATACGCATACCGGTCAGAATCGTTGGAGCCGCAGCCGGCAGGATCACTTGCATCGCTTTTCGCAGCGGAGACACTTCCAGGGTGCGCGCAACCGCCAACCAATCGCGCCGAACAGACGCGACACCAAACGCGGTGTTGATCAACATCGGCCAGATGGAGCAGATGAAGATCACGAACACGCCGGAAATCTGGGAGTCCTTGATCGTGTACAGGGCAAGCGGCATCCAGGCCAAGGGCGAAATCGGTTTGAGCAACTGGATGAACGGATCGAGCGCGCGGTACAAAAGCGGTGACATCCCGATCACAAATCCCAGCGGTAGCGCCACCATCGCCGCAATCAGAAAACCCATCGCGACACGCAACAACGAATGGCCCAGTTGGATGCCGATCCCCTTGTCATTCGGCCCGTTGTCATAGAAAGGCTGCGACAACTGCTTTAACGCAATCGCTCCGACCTGCGCGGGCCCGGGAAACCCGGTCGCCTTTTGCGAGCCGGGGTCCTTGCCCATCAGCTTCATGTACTCGAGTTGCTCAGGGCTGACAGCTTGCGCTGCCGTCCCCGAGGATCGCGTAGCCAGCTGCCAGGCTCCAAGCAGGACCAGCAACAGCAGTGCCGACAGCAGCGCCGCCTTGAGATTCAGCGTGCGAGTCATGGCTCAGGACCTCCGCACGGCGAAACTGCTCAGGTACGCATCAGGCTTGGCGGGATCGAACTCCTTGCCCATCACCGAAAATTTCGGATACTGGCCCTCTGGCGCTACCTGATCGAGCGCCTTCATATGCTTTCGGGCATCAGTCAGCAAGAACACCTGCTCAGCGATCTGGCGGTAGTTCACATCACCCTTCACATAGCCCCAGCGTTTCATCTGCGTCAGGATCCATACCGCCATCGACTGCCAGGGGATCGGATCGAAGTCGGCGCGATCGGGAACATTGCGAACATTTCCGAGACCGTCGGCGAACTTTCCGGTCAAGACCTGCGCCACCACGGTCTCTGGCTGATTCAGATAGGCCTGCGGAGAAATCGCCTTGGCGATGAGTTCCCGATTCCGCGACTCACGCGCCATGGCTGCGGCCGAGAGCACCGCACGGAACAGTGCAGCAAAGGTGTTCGGGTTTTCCTTGATGAAGGCCTCGGAGGTCCCGAAGGCGCAGCAAGGATGGCCTGCCCACAAGTCACGCGTCAGCAGGTGCAGAAAACCGACCTCGTCATACACCGCACGCTGATTGAACGGATCCGGCCCGAGATACCCATCCAAGTTGCCCGCCCGAAGATTCGCAACCATCTCCGGCGGAGGAACGACCCGAATCTGGATGTCCTTGTCCGGATCCAGTCCGGCTTCCGCGACGTAGTAACGCAGCAGAAAGTTGTGCATCGAATAATCGAAAGGAACCGCAAACTTGAAGCCTTTCCATTGCTTCGGGTCGCGACGGTTCTTGTGCTTCACATGCAGCGTGATCGCCTGCCCATTGGTGTTCTGGATAGTCGCAACCCGCATGGCTGCAGGGTTCGAACCAGCTCCCATCGACATTGCCAAGGGCATCGGAGACAGGAAGTGGGTCGCGTCGTATTCCTTGTTCAGCATCTTGTCGCGGATCAACGCCCAGCCCGCCGTCTTGACGACTTCGACGTTCAGCCCCTGCTTGCTGTAAAACCCAAGGGGATGGGCCATGATCAGCGGGGTTGCACAAGTGATCGGAATGAATCCGACCTTCAGATCTTTCTTTTCCGGCGCACCAGTCTTTTCCTGCGCCATTGCCTGCATGGCCCCCATCGGCAGCACACTTGAGATCGCCGCCAGCGCAGTTGACTTGCCGACCGCGCGAATGAATCGCCGCCTGATCGAGTCTTGCGGGAAGATCGCCTTGATCATCGCCGCCTGAACGAACTCATCGATGTACTGCTGGGTATCTTGCTCAAGCGAACGCTGTTTCAGCGTCTCGACTGCAACGGCGCTTTCGTGATCTTGTTGGCTGTGGTGCCGCCCACAACTGCAGCGCATCATTAAGGGACGATCTGTGTCCAGAGGGTCGAAGTAGCGGCTCATCGGTGTTCCTTTCGACTGGGTTGACATTCGAAAACCACCTAGTCGGCACGTTTCCGAAATCGCACCACCGCGATCACTCCGGATTCATCGCACCTGTTGGCTAGGCCAGTTGAAAGGGACTAAGCGATTTGCGTGCCAGACAAACTCGCTCGAAGCACCGGACGCGGGAAACCTGGTCGATGCGTTCACTTCGGACGCTCGAGCAAGGCCTTATACGGAAGGGGGAGAAGTCAGAAAACGGCGGGGAACATGAGGTCGGCAGCCGTGATCATCGCCAGCGCTTCCAGCAGATGCAGACTGCACAACAGTAGTGCGCGTGACCTGAAACCTGCGATCCAGGAGAACAAAATCGGTGCATGCCTGCGGACATGCACCGATCGGGGGCATCAGCACACCGGATCCCGGCGGGCACCGCGGCCACCCGGGAATTTGCTTTCAGAGGGTCACTTCAGTGGCTTGTAGCGCAGGCGTTTGGGCTTGGCACCCTCTTCGCCCAGGCGGCGCTTCTTGTCCGCCTCGTACTCCTGATAGTTCCCATTGAAGAAGACCCACTGCGAGTCGCCCTCGGCGGCGAGGATGTGCGTGGCGATCCGGTCCAAGAACCAGCGATCATGCGAGATCACCAGCACGGAACCGG
>JALRBB010000473.1 GCA_023257915.1 Quisquiliibacterium sp.
AGGCCGTTGCGCTCGGCCAGCGCGCGCAACACCGAGGCACCCAGGTGCTGCGGATGCATCTCGGACAACGCGCCCTTGCCAAACTTGCCAATGCCGCGCGGTGTGCGACAGGCGTCGATGATCAGTGCTTCAGGCATGGAAACTCCGGGGGAATGAAAATGACAGTTTGGACGATTTGCAAGCCGGCCATTGCCGGTCATCTATTGCGTGTCAGCTGGCGCGCAGCTCGGCCAGGCGCGCCTCAATCAGTGCGCGAGAAATGCTCATCGACGGTGGCAGTGACGGCAGATCTTCTGGCGTGAACCACTGCGCATCGGCCAGCTCCGTGGGGTTGGCCTGCATGTCGCCGCCGTCGTATTCGGCGTGAAAAGCAATCATCAGCGAGTTCGGAAACGGCCAGCTCTGGCTGCCGAAGTACCGCAGGTTCTTGATGCGTACGTTGACTTCCTCGTGCACCTCGCGGTGCACGGTGTCTTCGATGGTCTCGCCGGCCTCCATGAATCCAGCCAGCGCACTGTAGCGACCAGGAGGGAAATTCAGACCGCGCCCGAGCAGCAGTTCACGACCGCGCGTGACCAGCACCATCATCGCCGGCGAGATGCGCGGATACACCGTGAGCCCGCAGGATGGACAGCGCTTGGCGCGTTCGTTCGGATCCTGATGCGTGGGCGTGCCACAAGCCCCGCAGAATCGATGGGTGCGATCCCACTCGAGCACCTGAACCGCTCGCATCGCGATCGCCAGCGATACATCGTCGATGACACCGAACCAGTTGCGCAGGCCCGCAGCGGTCAGACCCTGCGGCAGGTCGATGCGCATCCGTTCGCCCGCGGCAGCCGGCGGCTCGGCCAACGCCACCGCCAAATGACTGCGGCCGTCGTGGCGGCCCAAGGCATGGACGCGCTGGGGCACCAGCCCCTGCTCGCGATAAAAGCGCCAGGGCAAGGCGCCCGGCGAATCGCCAAACTGCACCAGCGAATCGCGCACGAACACATGGGCGATCGCATCGTCGTCGAGCGCGAGGTCGATCGCGATTTCAAATCCGTCGGGGGTGATGATCATGGAATTACGCAGCCAGAGTGGGTGGCGATAGAGCAACGCGGGCGCCGGGCGGTCAAGCCGGGCGGATCAGCGTCGCATGATAACCACCTGAACGCCGACGCGCCGCGCGGCATCTGGGTGCGGCGCAATTTTTGGTCCACTCGCCGGTTAGACTGCCCGGCAGTTCCAGACCGTTCACAGCCGGGCCAGCGGCCCTGCCATTGCAACTACCAGCCAGGCGACCACCGACGATGATGCACACCAGGCACCAGCTGTGCGAGCAGCGTTACTTTGAAGACTTCCGGATCGGCGAGCGCTTTTTGCTGCCCTCGCGCACGATGACCGACGCCTTGTTCGCCGCCTTCCAACTGGCCAGCGGCGACAACCATCCGTCGCATTACGATCTTGAGTACTGCCGCGCGCATGGCGCGCCCCAGCTCCTGGCGCATGGGTTCCAGGTGCTTGCGCAGACTGCGGCCGGCGCCGGCCTGTTTCCGCATATGGTCGAAGACTCGATGAAAGGCTTCATCGAGCAAAGCAGCCGCTTTCTGAAGCCGGTTCACGTGGGCGACACGCTGTACTGCACGCTCGAGGTCACCGAGCTGACCCCCGGGCGAACCACTGGCGTGATCACCCTGGCCTCGACGGTCCGTAACCAGAACGACCTGCTTGTGATGGACGGCCAGCAGAAGTACCTGCTCAAAAAGCGCCATCCGCAGCCGGCTTGACCCGCTGCGCTCAGATCTGCGCGATCACCTCGCGGATTTCGGCGGCCAGCGCCATCAGCGGCTCGCTGAGCGTGCTGACAAACTGCTCCGCCTGCTCGGGCGTCATCGCATCGCCGACGCTGATGTTCAGCACATAGACCGGGTGACCGGGCACCGCCAGCGGCGTCGCCAGCGACAACACCTGCGGCTGCCAGCTCGCCCAGCAATAGCCCTTGTCGCGCACCGATTCGGCCGCCTGCTCGATTTCCTCGAGCAGTGCCTCAACCCCCTTGGAGCGACGCTCGCGCAGTCGCTGCAACGTGGCCTCGCGTTCGCGCCGAGGCGCGACTGCCAGCCAGGCACGGCCCAGCGAAGTCAGTTCGATCGGAACCCGCTGGCCGGCCACCACATTGCGCAGCGACACCCGCCGCGCATAGCGCACCGACTCCAGGTAGATCATGTTGTCACGATCGGCCACCGCAAGGCCGACATTGACCCGCAGCTTTTCGGCAAGCGCACGCATCATCGGTCCGGCACTGGCCAGCACCGGCGAACCCGCCGATCTCGTCCGTCTGGGGCGTGCCGATCTACCGCGACCCGAACTGGCCGTCCACCAAGGCCGGCACGGCGCTCATCGTCGATCGCGGCTCGTGCGAGATCTTCACGGGCCAGGAGTACCGGATCGACGTCTCGTCCGAGGCGGGCAACCGCTTCGACCAGAATGTGACTGGGTTCCGTGCAGAAGAGGAATTCGCCTTCAACGCCGAGCCCTACGTCCGGACGGGTCGCGTCCAGCAGGTCATCGGCATCTAGGCC
>JALRBB010000490.1 GCA_023257915.1 Quisquiliibacterium sp.
GTTGCGGCGTACCGCGAAGAGGCCTGGAATCCGTTGAACCCATGGCCGGCCAGCCCGGAAGGGCCCGAGGCCGCAAGGCGTTCGCGATGAGCGCATTGCGTATGGAACTGGCCCCGGACCGCTGGCATTTTCAGCACGGCCCGATCGATCTGATCATCGAGGCCCTTGGACGTGCGGATGCGGTCGCTGCCGCGTTCGAGCGCGCCTGGTTGCGCTTTGGTTCGGTGCTCACCGAACTGGTGGCCGAATTGCCGCTGTTGCGCCGTCCGGTTGGCGCCGGTGCCTGTCCGCTTCAGGGTGTGGTGGCGCGCAGGATGTGGGATGCCTGCCTTCCGTTCCAACCGGTTTTCATCACGCCGATGGCGGCGGTCGCCGGCAGCGTTGCGCAAGAGATTGTGTCTGCCTTCGAAAGCGACGGTGTCGATCGCGCCTTCGTCAACAACGGCGGCGACATTGCGTTGTGGCTGGCCCCCGGCGCGCGTATTCGCGTGGCAGTGTGCCGGCTCGATCAGCCGGCGGCTTTTGCGAGGAGCCAGGGCCTGGGCGAGGAGCATCTCGAGATCGACGCATCCAGTCCGGTTCGCGGCATCGCGACCAGCGGCTGGCGCGGCCGCAGCTTTTCGCTGGGAATCGCCGATGCGGTTACCGTGACCGCCGCGTCTGCCGCGCAGGCCGATGTGGCGGCGACGATGATCGGCAACGCGGTCAATTGCGAGGACCCGGGCATCGAGCGTCAACCGGCCTCTAGCCTGCAGGACGCAAGCGATCTGGGCGAGTTGCTGGTCACGACCCGGGTCGGCCCGCTGTCGCCATCGCTCGTCGAGCAGGCCCTTGGACGCGGAGAGGCCCTGGCTCGCCGGCTACTCGACCAGGGATTGATTATTTCCGCACTATTGGCCCTGCAAGGGCAGTCACGCATCGTGAGTCGACAATGAAAGCAGACATCAGAAAACTCGTAGTCTCGGTTGAGGAAACCCGCAAGGAAATGGGGCGCACGATCGATCCGCCGACCCGAAAGGCCGTGGCGATCGCAGTGATCGCCAATCCGTATGCGGGTCGCTACTCGGAGTCGCTCGACGAACTTATCCAGATTGGCGAGGAACTCGGCGACTTGCTCGGCAGCCGGTGCGTACAGGCGCTCGGCATCGACGGTGCGGCCGCGCAAAGCTATGGCAAGGCCGCCATTGTCGGCGAGGCCGGCGAACTTGAGCATGCTGCGGCGATCTTGCACCCCAAGCTGGGTGCGCCGCTGCGCAAGGTGTTGGAAAAGGGCGCCGCATTGGTGCCGTCGGCCAAGAAGATGGGCGGTCAGGGCACTGCCATCGATGTGCCGCTCGGTCACAAGGACGCGGCGTTTGTACGCAGTCATTTCGACGGCATCGAGGCGCGCATTCATGATGCGCCGCGCGCCGGCGAGATCCTGGTTGCGGTCGCGGTCACCGACAGCGGGCGGCCACTGCCCAGGATCGGTGGGCTGCAAACCCATGAGATCGTTGGTACTGACGGTTTGTGCTGACATTTGAACGGCAGTACCTGCAGATTTACCACGGAGGGGATGACAATGAAACGATGGATACTGGCCGCAAGCATTGCGGCGTTCTCGATGTCTGGTCTGGCTTCCGCCGAGACGATCCGTATCGGTGAGTTGAATAGCTACAAAAAGTTCACTGCATTTACCGAGCCCTACAAGAAGGGGTGGGAGCTGGCGGTCGAGGAAATCAATGCTTCGGGTGGTCTGATCGGCCGCAAGCTTGAAGTTATCTCGCGTGACGACAATGGCACCCCGGGCGATGCGGTGCGGGTAGCCGAAGAGCTGGTGACCCGCGAGAAGGTCGACATGATCTTCGGCACCTTCCTGTCGCACATCGGTCTGGCGGTGACTGACTTCGCCAAGCAACGCCAGGTGCCGTTTTTGGCGGCCGAGCCGCTGACCGACCAGATCACCTGGCAAAAGGGAAATCGCTACACCTTCCGACTGCGCCCGTCCACCTACATGCAGGCGGCAATGCTGGTGCCCGAGGCAGCGAAGCTGAACAAGAAACGCTGGGCAGTGGTGTATCCGAACTACGAGTATGGGCAGTCGGCTGCCGCAACCTTCAAGGAGTTGCTCAAGGCCGCACAGCCAGGAGTTGAGTTCGTGGGTGAGCAGGCGCCGGCGCTCGGCAAGATCGACGCCGGGTCTGTTGCGCAGGCGCTGGCCGACTCGAAGCCGGATGCGATCTTCAATGTGCTGTTCGGGGCGGATCTGGCCAAGTTTGTGCGCGAGGGCACCACACGTGGTCTGTTCAAGGATCGGGCCGTGTTCTCGCTTCTGTCGGGGGAACCTGAATACTTGGATCCGCTCAAGGATGAGGCACCGGTTGGCTGGTGGGTAACCGGATATCCGTGGAACGCGATCGACACGCCTGCGCATGCCAAGTTTTTGGCTGCCTATCAGAAGCGGTTCAACGACTATCCGCGTCTTGGTTCGATCGTTGGTTACGCGTCAATGATGTCGGTTGCAGCGGCGATCAAGAGTGCGGGTAGCACCGACCGCGAAAAGATCGTGGCCGCATTCGCGAACCTGAAGGTCGACACACCATTTGGTCAGGTGACCTATCGCAGCCAGGACAATCAGGCGACGATGGGCGCTTACATCGGGCAGATTGCGCTCGACAAGGGCAAAGGTGTGATGAAGGGTGCTCGCTACATCGATGGCGCTTCTGTGATGCCGCCGGACGCTTTGGTGCGCAAGCTGCGCCCGGCGAACTGACCACTAACCCTTAGGCAGACATCGATCGGCCCGGGTGACGCGATGCTGTGCGCATCGCGTCACTTCTGGCGGTGTCTCGGACCAGAACGAATCTGACCTTCATGATTTCCGGACTGTCGATCCAGTTACTCAATGGGCTGGCCGGCGCATCGACGCTGTTCCTGATCGCCGTTGGCCTGTCGCTGATTTTCGGCGTCACGCGCATCGTCAATTTTGCCCATGGGTCGATGACGATGATCGGCCTGTTTGCGGCTTATTCGTTCGTTGAATGGTTTGGTGTAACCCCGATCGGTTTTTTTGGCGCAGTGATCGCGGCGACCCTGGCAGTAGGCGTCTTGGGCGCGATTGTTGAGATGCTGGTTTTGCGGCGGGTTTACCACGCACCAGAGCTATTTCAGTTACTGGCAACCTTCGCGGTCGTGCTGGTGCTCGGCGACGCGGCACTTTGGATATGGGGCCCGGAAGATCTGCTCGGTCCGAAAGCACCCGGCATGACCGGTGCGATCGAAATCCTCGGGCGCCGGTTTCCCACTTACGACCTGTTTCTGATCGCTGTCGGGCCGCTGGTGCTCGGGGCACTCTGGCTGCTGCTTCACAAGACGAGAGCCGGTGTGCTGATTCGCGCGGCGACCCAGGACCGTGAGATGGTTGGCGCGCTCGGTGTTAATCAGGCTTGGCTGTTCACCGGTATCTTCGCGCTTGGTTCGGCGCTGGCCGCGCTTGGTGGCGCGCTTCAATTGCCGCGTGAACCGGCCAATCTTGCGCTAGACCTGACAACGATTGGCGATGCATTCGTTGTTGTGGTGGTCGGGGGCATGGGCAGTATCCCCGGCGCGTTTCTTGCCGCGCTTTTGATTGCTGAGATCAAGGCGATTTGCTACGGCATCGGCACGGTGACGATTCTTGGTGTGCCTTTCGCGTTCTCCAAGCTGACGCTGGTGATTGAGTTTCTGGTGATGGCGGCGGTCTTGATCTGGCGCCCCTGGGGTTTGCTTGGCAAGCCGCAGGGTGCTGTCCGAGGGCCTGCGACCTATGAGGCCCCACTCGAGCCAATGACAGCAGCGATGCGCAAACTGATGATCTTCGGTCTTGTGGTGCTGTTCGCTGTGCCCTTGTTGGGCAGTTCGACCCAATATGCGACCGTACTGCTGATTGATATTTTGATCGCGGTGCTCTTTGCCGCCAGCCTGCATTTCGTGATGGGTCCGGGCGGCATGCATTCGTTTGGTCATGCCGCTTATTTCGGCCTTGGCGCCTACGGTGCTGCGTTGCTGGTCAAAGGCACTGGGATGCCCATGGAATTGGCGCTCGCGCTTGCACCCTTGCTGGCGCTCGCTGGCGCGCTGCTTTTCGGCTGGTTCGCAGTCAGGCTGTCGGGCGTCTACCTGGCGATGTTGACGCTGGCATTTGCGCAAATCGTCTGGTCGATCGTTTTTCAGTGGGACGATCTCACCGGTGGCAGTAACGGGCTGGTCGGGGTCTGGCCGTCTGAGCGCTTCGCCTCCAAGACCGCGTACTACTGGCTTGCCTTGGCGGTGGTGTTCGCTGCGCTGTGGGCGCTCAGGCGGGTTTTGTTTTCGCCTTTCGGATATGCGATGCGCGCTGGACGGGATTCTGCGCTGCGCGCTGAATCAACTGGTATCGATGTGGTTCGAATTCACTGGTTCGGGTTTGCGATCTCCGGGCTGGCCTGCGGACTGGCTGGAGCACTGTTCGCGTTTGCCAAAGGCACGATCTCTCCTGAGGTCATCCATGTCAGCAAATCGATCGATGGATTGGTGATGGTGTTGCTCGGCGGTATCCAGGCACTGACTGGCCCGATTGTGGGTGCGGCGGCATTCACTTGGCTGCAGGACACGATCATTCGCGCCACGGAATACTGGCGGGCGCTGCTTGGGCTGGTCATTTTATTTCTGGTGCTGGTGTTTCCGCAGGGTTTGGCTGGCAGCGTGGCAGTTGTCGCGGCGCGCCTGCGTCATGCAGGGCGTGGAGCATCACGGTGAGCCGGCCGGTGCTGTTAGCGGTGCGTTCGCTGGGCAAATCGTTCGGCGGGGTTCGCGCGGTTGATGATGTGTCGTTCGATTTGCAGCGCGGCGAACTGCTCGCCATGATTGGCCCGAACGGAGCAGGCAAGTCAACCTGCTTCAACATGATCAATGGTCAACTGTCGCCAGATACGGGTCATGTGTTGCTTGACGGCAAGCATATCGGCGGGCGCAGGCCTCGCGACATCTGGAAGCTTGGCGTAGGGCGAACGTTTCAGGTTGCAGCCACCTATGCGTCGATGACGGTTGCGGAAAACGTGCAGATGGCTCTGCTATCACATGCCTCGGGGCTGTTCGACTTCACGCGTCGGGCATCGACCCTGATGCGTGATCGTGCGCTTGAACTGCTTGAACTGGTTGGTTTGGCTGCGCGCGCTGATGATCCTTGCAGCATTCTGGCCTATGGCGACGTCAAAACCGTCGAACTCGCAATTGCGCTGTCGAACTCTCCCAGCTTGCTGTTGATGGATGAACCGACTGCGGGCATGGCGCCGCGCGAACGCAGCGAACTGATGACGCTGACCCGGCGTCTGGCACAGGAATTGAACATCGGCGTTCTGTTCACCGAGCACAGCATGGACGTGGTCTTCGCACACGCGGACCGGGTCATGGTGTTGGCCCGCGGTAGTTTGATTGCCGATGGGACGCCACGGCAGATTCGTGATGATCCCCGGGTGGCGCAGGTTTATTTCGGCAGCGGTCGTCTGATGGAGAAGGTACGGGTGAACAATCATGGCTGAGCCGTTGCTCAGCCTGAAGCGTGTCTGTGCGTTCTACGGACGCGCACAGATCCTGTTTGACGTAAACCTGTCGATTCAGGCCGGCGAAGTCGTCGCGCTGATGGGGCGCAATGGCGCCGGAAAGACCACGACGATTCGCTCGATCATGGGACTGGTTGATCAGCGTCGAGGGCGGATCGAGTTTGATGGCAAGTCGATCGTGCAAACCGAGCCCTTTCTGATCAACCGCCTGGGTATCGGATGGGTACCGGAGGACCGGCGCATCTTTACGGATCTGACGGTGCTCGAAAATCTTGACGTCGGGCGGCGTCCGGCGCGCCCGGGCATGCCGGCCTGGAGTATCGAGCGTTTGTTTCGCCTGTTTCCGAATCTGGGCGAAATGCCCGATCGGCTTGGCGGGCGCATGAGTGGCGGCGAGCAGCAGATGCTTGCGGTCGCTCGCACATTAATGGGTAACCCGCGACTCGTCCTGCTTGATGAACCTTCGGAGGGTGTCGCGCCACTGATCGTCGAGCAGATGGCGGAGATGATCTTTGAATTGAAACGGCAAGGTCTGTCGGTGCTGCTATCCGAACAGAACCTCGAATTCGCAGCACTCGTCAGTGATCGCGCTTATGTGCTTGAAAAAGGACAGGTACGTTTCGAGGGCTCGATCGAAGAACTCGAGGCGAACGATGAAGTGCGGCGGCAATACCTAACGATCTGAACGGAGGCGGTGATGGCTGGAGCGGTAATTCTGGAAAAGTCGGGCAAGGTGGTGATTCGTAACGTGGGCCTGATGCTGTCGGGCGATATCGAGGCGCCGATCCTGGATGCGGACACCGTGGTTGTCGATGATGGGCTGATCGTCGCGATCGGCCGCGAAAAGGATTGCGACACCGATGGAGCGCAGCGGGTGATTGACTGTCGCGGCACGGCGCTGTGCCCGGGTCTGATCGACTCGCATGTGCATCCGGTGTTTGGCGACTGGACGCCACGCCAGAACCAGCTCGGCTGGATCGAGTCCTGCATGCATGGCGGCGTCACGACGATGATTTCTGCCGGCGAAGTGCACCTTCCAGGCCGGCCGAAAGATATCGTTGGCGTCAAGGCGCTTGCGATCACCGCGCAACGCGCATTCGACGGCATGCGTGCGGCCGGCGTTGGCGGCGGCGTCAAGGTGCTGGCTGGCGCTCCGGTCATCGAAAAGGGTATGACCGAGCAGGACTTTGCCGACATGGCGCAGGCCGGCGTCACGCTGCTAGGCGAGATTGGTCTGGGTAGTGTGAAGGCCGGCGACGAGGCGGCGACGATGGTGGCCTGGGCGCGCAAGCACGGCATTCAGAGCACGATCCACACCGGCGGTCCGTCGATCCCAGGCTCGGGTCTGATCGACGAGCATGTGGTTCTGGAAGCCGACGCCGACGTGATCGGCCATGTGAATGGCGGGCATACCTCGCTGTCGTACCGCTCGGTGTGCACGCTGTGCGAGAAGAGCTCGCGCGCGCTGGAAATCGTGCACAACGGCAATGAGCGGATCGCGATCCTGACGGCGCGACACGCGATCGAACTGAAATGTCCGCATCGGATCATTCTTGGCACCGATGCACCGGCTGGCTCGGGTGTGCAACCACTGGGGATGCTCAGGATGATCGCGCTGCTCGCCTCGATGGCCGAGATTCCCGCCGAGATCGTGTTCGGTTTTGCCACTGGCAACATTGCGCGGATGCGTAATCTGCGCCAGGGGCTGATCGAAGTCGGGCGTCCGGCTGATTTCGTTTTCCTGGACAAGGCCCAGCATTCGGCCGGCAAGGATCTGCTCGATAGCGTGCGGCTTGGCGACATCCCGGGAGTCGGCATGGTGATGATCGATGGGCTCGTTCGCTGTCAGCGCAGTCGTAATACGCCACCCGCTACCGAGGTCCCGGTTTTCGTGTCGTGACCGCTCCCGCCGTCACGCGGCGACGCGACCGTGACGCCACCCGGGGGCGGGTGTTGCAGGCCGCGATCGCCGAGTTCTCCAGCCATGGTTTCGATGGCGCGCGTGGCGAGCGTATCGCCGAGCGCGCTCGCTGCAGCGAGCGCATGCTCTATTACTATTTCGGCAGCAAGGAAGGCCTGTTCAGGGAAGCGCTCGAGTCGGTGTATGCGGCGCTGCGCGATGCGGAGCGCAGCTTGCGGTTAGACGAGTTGCCGGCGCTCGAGGCACTGGAGAGCTTTTGCCGGTTTGTCTGGCGCTATTACGCCGAGCATCCGGAATTTCTCAGTCTGCTCAATACCGAGAACCTGCATCGTGCACGTCACCTGAAAAAGTCTTCGCGCCTGCCAGAACTGGTCTCGCCGGTGGTCGGCATGCTCGATGAGTTGTTACAGCGTGGCAGCAGCCAGCGCGTATTTCGCACCGGGCTCGATCCGGTCGGGCTGTATCTGGCGATCGCCTCACTGGGCTATTTCGTGCTGTCGAACCGGCACACCTTGTCGACCGTGCTCGGGCACGACGTCGGCAAGCCGACCTACCTTGAACAGCACTGGGAGCGCAGCGCAGAGCTGATCAAGCGCTACGTGAGCGCCTGAGCCACTCGGGCAGCTGTGGCGGCGGCGCCGGTATTGTCAGAAATGGCGGATGTGCTCATGACTCGCGCAGTGCGAGTCGGGCCAACTGATACTCCTCGCTCAGCCGGGCAATGATGGCAGCAGCTGGTTCAATCGCACCGACACCGCCCACCGAATGGCCGGCGCTCCAGATGTCCTTCCAGCGCTTGGCGTCCGGCCGTTCGCGTTCGGCGGCGTTGATGTCCTTGGCGATGTCGATGGTG